>JAUVUS010000406.1 GCA_030600865.1 Bacteroidales bacterium
CAACAAGTAAAGAACGATTATTAGAATCTGTAAACTACGAAAAGAAATATAAGAAATATAAGGGCTATATCCAACCACGAATAGTCGAGATGAATATAAATGTTGATATATATCCTAAAAAACGTGATGCATTTTTTAAGGGTTATTACATTTTAAAGAATAAATCGAATAAACCAATAGATTCTGTATTTGTAAATTATAGTGGAAATGTTGATTTCAAAAAATTCGAATTTGAAAAACCTTTTGATGTTCTTTACGATGATACTGAACTTGAATTTCGTATTTGCAGATTCAAAAAACCTCTAATGCCTGGCGATTCAACAAAAGTTAATATAGAAATTGATATGATAACCAGGGGATTTAGAAATAGTGGTTCAAATACCCGATTACTTAAAAATGGGACTTTTCTATCGAGTAGTATTCTCCCTTCACTAGGCTATAATGAAGGATATGAATTAACCAACGAAAAAAAGCGAAAGAAATATGATCTTCCTGAAAAGCAATTGATAGCCAGGATTAACGATACTTCTGCTTTACAAAACACTTACATTTCTAATGATGGTGATTGGATTAGGTTTGAAACAATTGTAAGTACTGTTCCTGATCAAATAGCTATCGCTCCCGGATATCTGGAAAAGGAATGGGAAGAAAACGGGCGTAAATATTTTCATTATAAGATGGATAGTAAAATCTTAAATTTTGCTGCATGGTTATCAGCTGATTATGAAAAAATAGAGGATAATTGGAATGGTATTGATTTAGCTGTTTACTACCATAAAGGTCATGAATATAATATTGATGATATGATGAAAGCTATGAAAATGTCGCTTGAATATTATTCCGAAAACTTTAGCCCTTTTCAATATAAACAGCTTAGAATTTTTGAGTTTCCACGATTTTCCAGCTTTGCTCAGTCGTTTCCTAACATGATTCCATTTAGTGAAAGTATCGGTTTTATTGCAGATGTAGAGGATGAAGATGTTAACTATCCATTCTGGATTACCGCGCATGAGGTTGCACATCAGTGGTGGGCACATCAGGTTATTGGTGCAAACGTTGAAGGAGCAACGATAATGTCTGAAATATTAGCTCAGTATTCATCTCAACAGGTTATTAAAAATGAATACGGTATTGAAAAGTTACGTGATATGATTAAATATGATATGGACGGTTATCTGACCGGTCGAAGTACTGAAGCTCATTACGAGCCGGCATTGCTATATTTGAGGCCAAACCAGGGATATTTACATTATAAAAAAGGCAATGTTGTTATGTATGCACTTGCCGATTATATCGGAGAGGATAAAATTAATTCAGCACTTAAAAAGTTCGTTGAAGATTATGCTTTTCAGGAACCTCCATTTGTAACATCTCTTGAATTTATTGAATATATTAAAGATGTTACTCCTGACTCACTTCAATATGTTATTCATGATATGTTTGAAACTATTACACTTTATGAAAATAAAGTTACAGACTTGTCATACGAGGAACTGGATAATGGAAAATATAAAGTAAACTTTACAGTTGAATGTCAGAAATTCCGTGCAGATAGCTTAGGAAGAGAAGAAGAAATTCCGATAAATGACTGGATTGATATAGCTGTATTTTCTAAAGAAGTAAATGACAGTACTAAAAAGGAAACTGAAATTTTCTTACAGAAATTTAAGATCGAAGAAAATAAAAGAGATTTTGAATTCGTTTTGGATCATAAACCAAATAAGGTTGGAATTGATCCTTACTTTAAATTAATTGACAGACACCGCGATGATAATACAAAATCGACGGCTGCTATTTCAACATAATTAATAACGATGCTTAAGCTAATGCTGTCCTGGATTTGAAGATTTAATGGTCATTTCTATTACTCTATTCAAAATTCAAATTTATGGACAGCATTTTATCTTTCCTGCCTACACACATTTTAAATTTTATCTTTGCTTTAAAAAAATCATAATGAAATTAAAACACATAACATTCTTTATTCTTTTATTAATTTTAAATTCCTGTCAGTATACTCCAAATAAGACAGATAAATCAAAATCTGATGATAATAAGTCAACTGTTCTTAAATCTTATTATGAAAAAAGTGGAGCTCTAAAATCAGAAATGACAATAAAAAATAAGAAGAAAAACGGTCCTGCAAAAAAATATTACCCAACCGGAGAATTACATACCTTAGTAAATTATGTTGATAATGTTAAAGAAGGAGAAGCAATTTGGTATTATAAAAATGGACATCCTTACAGAGTTACAAAATATGTGAATGGGAAAAAGGAAGGTATTAGAAAGATATATTATGAGAATGGTAAGTTACAAGCGGAAATACCATATAAGAATAATGAACCAATCGAAGGATTAAAAGAATATAATGTAAAAGGTGTACTAATTACTTACTATCCCAAAATTGTTTTTGACACACAAAATAATCTTTTGGTAAATAATAAATTCATTCTTATTTGCAGAATGAGTAATAATTCAAAAAATGTTACATTCTTTCAGGAGATAGTAACAGATTCAAACCCGCAAAAAAGAAAAATTGAAGTTCAAACAAAAAATGGTATTGCTAAAATTGAATTTCACATACCATCTTTAACAAAAATTGATAAAGAAATTATTATCTACGCTCATTTAAAATCAGCAATGGGAAATCCTTACATAACGAAAAAAATATATAAGCTAAAAGTAGATTCAAATTAATTTTAAATGAATATCCACTTTCATACTATGTAGCATCTGCTGTTACAAATTGGGCGTTTAGAATCACTTTTCTTGTCAAGTTGGTAGTTAAGTTATCCATGAAATGCCAAAACATTTTTTTAAGGAGGGAAATACTAATTGCACGATAGTGCAAAATTGTCCCGATAGCTATCGGGAGGATTACAAACTTTTTGGTAAGCCTTTGGCTGTGTGTTTGGACAGTTCGGGCTTACCAATGTGTTTGTATAGCGTTTTGGGAATTAACTTCTTACAATTATTCCTAATTCTTCAAGTAATTGTGATTGTTCTTCTAATGCTATTGTTGCAATGGTTTTTAGTTCGTAGCAGTAATCATCTAATGCTTCCATTTTTGTGTTACGCAATC
>JAUVUS010000311.1 GCA_030600865.1 Bacteroidales bacterium
TTAGTAATAGTAGTAAAAAATAAATATGTTTGTAAAATAGTAATTGTAAAAAAATACATTATTACTATCCAAATTAAGTAAAAATCTGTCAAGCTATTTTAGGGAATTACAGTTGAAGGTCATTTGACACAGTTCGAAGGTCATTTGACACAGTTCGAAAGTTATTTGACACAGTTCGAAGGTCATTTGACACACATAGACGGTTATTCAGCACAGAGGGGAGTTCATTCAGCACAGATAGAAACTCATTCAGCACAGAGGGGAGTTCATTTTGCATTGTGGGGACAACGTTTTGCACAGTGGGGAGGTCATTCAGCGCAGTGGGGAGCTCATTTCACACTGTGGGGACATCTTGTTTAATATTCTAAAGCTTCTTCCTGATTATCTAAAACTCTGAATATGCCTTCTGCCAATGCTTCCATTTCATTTTCACCTGGTCGTACGTGATATTCTGTAAGCGTTCCTACGTATTCTTCCAGGTCATTATTGAATTTTTTGTTATATGCAATCCCTCCGGTTATAATAATAGCCTGGGCTTTTCCTTTTGAAGCTGCAAAATATGCTCCTATTTCTTTCGCAACTTGATATACAAAAGCATCATAAATTAATTGAGCCTTTTTATCTCCATTCTTCACCATTTTTAATACTTCTCTCAGATCTTCTGTTCCCAAATATGCTTTTAACCCACTGTTTTGCGAAAAAAGTTTTATGACTTCATCTTCAGACTTGCTGTAGCATAATTTCATTACTGCGCGTAAAGGTAAAGAACCTGCTCTGTTAGGTGAAAATGGTCCCATACCTAATAACCCGTCATTTACATCTACTATTTTTCCTCCTGTTACTAATGAGATTGATATTCCACCACCCATATGGGCAATTACATAGCATGATTTATCAAATGGGATTCCTTGTTGTAAAGCAATCTTACGGGCAGTTATTTTAATGTTTAATGTATGTGCTCTTCCGTTACGTATAATATCCGGAACTCCTGAGATTTCAGCTACCGGACTAATGCTACTTGTTGAAACAGGATCAACCGTATAACTATTTGGTAAACCGAATTCATCTTTTAATCTATTTGCCAATAAACTACCAAGGTTGGATGCATGTTCTCCATAATGCCCCGATCTTGCATCATCTAAAAATGCTTGATTTATGCGATATGTCCCACCTTTTATAGGTTTAACTATTCCACCTCTGCCAACTACACCAATCACTTTTAACTCTGATTTTGAAAGATATTCGTCAATAAATGGTTTAATATGGGCGCAACGATATTCCAATTGGTCTGCAATCCTCTCAAATGGTTCTAATTCTTTTTGAGGATGACCAATGGATTGTGAGATTAATTCCCCTTGTCTGGTGTAAAAAGCAACTTTTGTTGATGTTGAACCGGAGTTTATTACAAGGACTACTTCATTATTCATACTTAAATATTTTGGCGGCAATATACATAATTATTATAAATAGTAATATAGGTGTTCATAGTTTGTTTAAAGATCTGTTTAAATAAACTTCATACTAACCTCTTTCAGGAATTTTTCTTCGAGGGTTTCTGCTATTCGACGAACAACGGTTCTCCTTATTTCCAGTTCAACGGGCAGGTTTGGGTCTTGATGTGCAATATTAACACGGGTTCCGATTACAAAATGAATTTCGTCACTTTCTTTAATCAGTTTTACAATCTGATCTGCGGGGCCTTTACCAAGCATGTAATTGTTATTATAGACTTTTAAAATTTCTGATACTTTGCTAAGAGTTAAAATGCCTTCTGTTACCAGGTCAATTCCCGTCATATAAGCAATAGGAGGTAAGTCGGGATCGTGAAACTCAAAGCTGTCTTCAATTTCAAGATTAAGCTCGCGAGCAATTATATCACCTGTGGTTGCACCACACAGAATTTTTTTACCTTCAAAATTTTTAACTACATCTGCAAGTTGTTTGTCTCTTTTTTCTTCGTAAGGAGGGCCTGTGCATATCAATAATTTACGTGGTTCACGAAAATATATAGCTGCACAACTGGCATCATCTTTAGCTTTGTAACCATCATTCTGGTATGCTATATTTACTACTTTTTCTGCCAGTTTATTAGCCGAAATTTTCGGATCGTTATTTATTAATCTTTTTGTGAAGCCTTCCAGCTTATCGTGTCCCCAGCCAAAAGGATATTTTTCGCTTCCCATACCGGATTGGGTAATACCATCACTACAAAAAATAATACGATCCTCTTTTTGAGCATAAAAGGTACAGTTTTTTAAAACTTTTCCTGCATTCTTCTCACTATCCAAAATGACACATTGCCAGCCCGGATTAAAAATCTGATTTTTTCTGATGATTATAGTTTCAGGATTATCATATTCCAGTATAGTTGTTTTTCCATCAGATTCTATATCAATAGTGGTAAAAGTAGAATAGCTGATATGTCTTTTGCTGCAAACTGGTAATGTATTCATTATTATATCAGCAATACGATTAACATCCTTATGTTCTTTAGTGAAATTAAGTGCCATTGTCGATGTTAATGTAGCAAGCATATTTGCTTTAACACCATGACCCATACCGTCAGAAAGGACAACTATTGTACGTTCATCTGATTTTATTCGTTCGGAAAGAAAAACATCACCACAGATTCTTTCACCTTCGTGATTTTTTTGAATACAATCGACTTCTATGTAAAATTTTGAGTTCAAATTTTAAAGTTTCTAGTTCCAAGTTTCTAGTTTCTAGTTTCCCATTTTACTTATTAACCAATAAACTAATATACTAATAAACTGCTGCTGCATTCTGTCGCTGCCTATTGCCACTTCACACAAACACTGTCAGGTCTTTCCTCTCCGTTGTCAACCCACAGACTCTGACAGCCTGCCTGTCGCAGACAGGGTTTTTCCGCCGCTTAATTTTACTAATTTACAAGTAAACAAATGAACAGTTAAACTGTTTCCTGCCAACTGCCAACAGCTTATTCTTCTTCTTTCTTACTCATTTTATAGAGTTCTATAATTGAATTTAACATTTGCTCGGTTTCTGAGGCACCTTCTCCTAATAAGAACCCAATTTTTTGAACCATTGCCAGGTTTTTATCAATTACATCGGTAACTCTTTTTAAAACTTCTTCCTTACGAACTTCCGGTGAATACATATCTCTGAAAACAGCTCCAACAATTTTATTTTTCCGAATAGTGAAAACTGAAAGATTTAATAAATTGTCATCAATATGAATATCTCTGTTTAAAATATTTTCTCCTGTGGAAAATACATGCGTAAATAAATTGTAAATATTGAAAGGGAGTAATGTTTTAAGATCAGCACCAACCAAACCCGGAATTACTTCATCAATTGTTTTAGCTTCTTCGCCCAACGTTTCAATAAAACTATTGTTCGAATGTACTATTTTTAGATTTTTATCGATGATAACGATTCCCGAAGGAAGTTTCTGAAGCATACTATTAATTGTATCTGAAGCTTCTTTGGCAGTTTCTTTTTCCTTTTGAGCTACTTTTTCCGATTCTTGCAAGGCATTTTGTGTTTGTGCCAGTTTCTCGTTTGTCGATTTTAGTGCTTTTATATAGTCATGTCTGTTTCGTAAAGAGAATGTTAAGCACATATCAATTTTTGCGAATCCTTTAGCAACAGCAATTGCAAAATCACGACAAGTATCGTAACCACAAGCATTACATCCAAGATCGGGGTTTTTACCTTCTTTGCCAATGGCTTTTAATATTTCATTAATTTTTTCTTCTGATGGTTTTTCAATTCTTTGGTCGTCATTTTTAAATGTCCTTGAATAATCCAAATCCCAAAATTTATCAACTTCTTTTTGCCATTTGTCTTTATCAAATTTCTTAAGCCGTTTATTGGCATAGTCTGTAACCCTGGTTCGTCGATTGAATTTTTCTCCGCCTGTACTTGTTCCGGGGCCCATCAAACAACCATCACAATAATATAAATTAAAATGTTTTTTTATCGTTTCAATTTCTTTATGAAACTGCTTGGTAGCATTAAGCATATTCATTTTTCCTTCGGCAGTAATAACATTGCCACTTAAAAGATCTTCGCTAATATCAGCAGCTTGCAATAACCCGTTAGCAATTGGAAATAAAGAACCTTTATACCCGATCGGAGAATCAAACTCAGAAAACTCAAGTTTACTTTCTTTTATCTTAAACTCCTTAAACAGTTCACGTAATTCCCGAAATGTTAAAACAGAATCTATCTTTCCATCACCTTCGAA
>JAUVUS010000091.1 GCA_030600865.1 Bacteroidales bacterium
AACTTTGATGAGTTTTCATTATCATTCTCATCTTTCTCACAAGATGTAGTAATCATTATTGCTACTACTACCAATACTAAGTTTATTAAAGTTTTGTGTTTCATATTTTTTGCTATTAATAATTTTTAAAATTAGGCACGAGTTACAAACTTCGCCGAGCCGCTCCGATTTACAAACTTCGGTTAGCAGGGCTCAATAAATTAATACTTACAAACATTTATGTATATATAGTTTGAATCAGTATTAAAAAATGATATTTTTTTCTCATCAAAATCTAAATTAGCCCCTTCATATTTATATTCTTGATTTAATACAAACTTACCATATGCAGTTTCTATAATACTATTTTCTACATCTCTTATACAAAACTTACCATGAGATAAGTCCTTTTTAGATCTATAACCATGTGAAACATTGATTATTTCATCTTTAGAATTTATAGTGATAAATTTATATTTTTCAGCTGGATATGAAATAATTAATGAATCGTTGTATAGTTTGTAAAATTTACCTTCTCCCTTATTTAACCATTTTCTTTCTATTAAATTTAAATCAAAATCATATATATAGAGAGAGTCAATTTCACTAATAATATAGAGCTTATTATTAAATACAATTATATCATTTAACCAAATATTGTCTTTCGATAAGATTTTACTTGATTTTAAATTATTTTTATTATAATCAATTCTTTTTATATTATTATGATAAGTATCAATAATATAAATCCATTCATCATAAATAGCAATTGATTTGGGTGATATTGGTAAGTCATTTTTAAAAAACTTTTTACCAAAGCTATTAAAATCTTCATTATTAAATAAAAATTTAAATTTAGTACAATTGGCTTTTATAAATCCACTTTGGTTTGTGGGATTTTCTTTTTGACTGTGAGTATTATTGCAACCAATTGAAAAATATACCAGCGTAATTAGTATTAAAAAATGATTTTTCATAATTATTATTTTAAGTTTAAAATCCGAATGCATCTAATATTTCACCTACAGTTTTTAATATTGGCACATTACTTCCTTTTAATTGTTGAGAAATTGACTGTTGACTAATTGTCTCTTGACTACTCACTCTATCAGGTGTATCCCATGCATAAAAATCAGCTTTACCATCAGTAAAATATTTTTGAGCATATTTATCTTCTGGATCATTTAAATCAATATTCTGTTCGACTGGACCTTTCGAACCTTTCGAGTGAATAATATTAAAACTAGTCACATTTCCTTTATCGTCTTTTACTATATCAGCCACAAATCCAGTATGACCATCATTATTTATTGAGAATATATTACCTTCAATAATATTATTTAAATCTACTTTTCTTGTCCCTTTTTGATTAATAATATTTTTCACCCCTGTTTCTTTTCCACTGTATTTATCTGTAGCAGTATTATTTAAATGTCCAAAACCTGATGCATTAGCTGACTCACTAACTAAATTGGAGCAATCAGTCTTTTTACCAGGAGTGCCAGAATGATATCCAGGATATCCATATAAACTAGATGATTGAGTAGGATTCTTTACTACATATTGTCTTGCTCGGGCAATCGCTTTCGTCCTTTCAATCCAATCCATTCCATCAGGGTCAATTAAAATAAGTGGATTATTAGCACAATAAGCATAAGAAGATATATTTGGATGTTGTTCTACTAACCGATCCACCCCATAAAACATACTAATCCTCGGATCATAATACCTAGCCCCGTAATAATACAAGCCGGTTTCCTCGTCTAATTCTTTACCGTTAAATTTATAGTTAGAGTATCGGTCGTGCCCGTGGTGTTCTTCAACAAAAGTCTCACCAAACGGGAAGTACTCTATATGTTGTTGCGCTTCGCCACTTGCATCGGTAATGAAACTGCTACTACCCAAATGATCGGGATGATAAAAATATTGGAACTATTCGTATTTATTACTAACAGTAGTATTAGTTTGTGAGGTATTATTACCTCCACTAACGAGGTTACTGTTGCGATAGTATTTTTTAAGCTGCCCGTAAGGTACTTTACCGCTTCTACCCGCAGTGAATACCGCACCGTCTAATCCCAAGGCTTCAAAATTTGCATAAATTGCATCTTTAAGGGCTTGCCCTTTTAGTTCCCAGTCGATACTATCGCCTCCGGCCGGTATAACCGTATCCGTTGGAAATATATGCTGGAACTCGGCAGGTTCGCCTATCTTGCTAACCACCCGTTGCCCTTCAATATAATAATGCTTGGTAAACCTATCGCTGGTTGCTACCATGTACGGGCTTACATACATTGTATAGCTGCCAACCGTGCCACTACCACCCATCGGGAAACCATTTATGTAAATAGCCTGCCCGTCGCCTGTGGCTTTTATCACACGCTCGCCCGAAGCATCGTACATATAATGATGTGTTTGCCCGTTATCGGCAATGGCACGTATGCGGTTTTCTTCGTCCCAAAGAATATCCCTGCGTTGGTTATTTACAGTACTTTGCCAGCTTGTTTGGTTACCGTTGGCATCGTAGGTATATTTATTATCGCCAATTTGACTTGGTGCATGTGGCTTTTCGCCTTCATATTTGTAACTCCAGTTATAACTTGTTTTATTCTTTTCGTCCCATGCCTGAGATAAAGAATTATAATCTTCGTGTAACTGGTTTTTGCGTTTAATGCTACCTGTCGGGCTATACTGCATTTCAAGATTATAACGGTGTTTTTGGTTATACCCGTTCCATTGCCCGTTGGCACTTTCTAAACGGTACAGGTCATCGTAGCTGTAAGTGTATTCAAAGTTACCGCCCAGGAATCCTTCTGCGGGTATTGGTGCAATACCTTTTAATTTAGTTATATTATTTACATCATCGTATGTATAGGTATTATCCATTATTTTTCGCCCTGCCGAAGTTGTTGTTGCAATATGGTGCAACCTTCTTCGTTCAGGTTCATATTCATAAAAAGTTTCTGTTCCATTACCATAAGTAATATAGGCACGATCTTCAAACTTATCATACCCCAGTTGATTTATATAATTATAACGGTGCCCTTTCTTTTTACCGTACATACTTTGCAATAAGCCACCTGTGTTATAATTGTATATTACTTCTTCGCCATCGGGGTATGTCATTTTCTTTAAACGGTTCCATGTATCGTATTCCCACTGTGTTTCAAATGAATAAATATCTTCACCGGGAACTATAATTGTACGGATGTTTTTAACAATTTCACCAAGCTGCCCGTAGAAAAACTCCTGTGCGCCCGTACCATCTTCCTGCAACACGATACGCCCTGCCCTGTTATGTTCTGCCCCCGGCTCACCATATTCAAATCTTACATTATTTACCTCGTTTTCAGGATAAATAATATTGATTAAACGGTTATATTCGTATTCGTAAGTTATTTCCATATTTTCTTCGCGAAGGTTTGGTGTTACCTGGTTTAGCATATTACCTGATGCATCATAAGTATATTCGGTTATGCCCGCATCAGGGTGGTTACGCAATAACCTGCGCCCCAGCATATCGTATTCCGATGTAGTTGTATTGCCATCGGCATCGGTTACTGAAATTAATTCGCTTATGGCATTATAAACGAAGCTTGTTATTACACCATCAGATGCTCCATTAACCGCAGGTGCTTTTACAGCAGTTTGCCTTCCTTTAGCATCGGTATAGCTATGAGTCGTTTTATTATTGGCATCGGTAACAGATGTAATAAATGCCTTATTGCCACCCGGATCATTATCAATAGTATAAGATGTTACAGTTTCTGCACCGTCAGGTAATATAGTTGATGTAGTACGGTCAAGTACATCGTATTCTGCAATACTAGGGCCTGTACTTTCGTCTGCATCGGGTACTATATTGCCAATTGCACCCCTGTCGATTACCGGGTAATAACTCTCAACGGCACGTCCATAAGCATCGTAAATCACTTTTCCTGAAGCAATCATTACCTGTTCGTCTTCAGCATTCTTTTCTTTAAATAATGCAGCATCTTTTTTAGTTTGCAGCACACGCCCAAGCCCGTCGATAAATAATGCGGTTTCGATAGGATTATTGGGATGTTCAGGATCGTAATGCTGTGTGCGTGCCCAAGGGGTATCATCATTAGGATAATATGCAAAACGTAAAGTATAATTCTGCCCTGATTCTAACTCATAAGGGCCTGTTATTTTTATTATTCTTCCTAAATCATCTATTTCGTAAACAGTTTGTTGCCCGTTAATATCGGTAGTGCTTAATACCTGTCCGAAACGATAATCATACGTTGTTGATGAACTGTAACCATAGGCATCATACACATTGGTAATGTAGTTATGCACTACATCGTCGTATGTATATGTAAAGTACATACGTTCGCCTTTGTAATTTTCAGGGCGAATGATTGAATCCAGATTCCCATAATTATCGTAAAACATATCAAAAACTACAGGTTGGCCTGATTTTAAATATTGTCTTATTTGGGTAATCTTTCCATCATCATCTATCGAAGTTTCTCGTTTACGGTAAGTTTTTCCATCTCCACCAGTAACAGTAATTGATTTTGGCACACTTAAAATGTTTTTGTCTTTTACCTCGTGGTAGGTAATTTTAGCTGTAATATTATCTTCATCACCCTCACCGCCATATTCGGTATATGTTTCAACATTACCATAATCGCCATAAACAAAACTTGTTTTAGTAAATAGTTGTGTTTCTGATACAATATCATAGAAATACTTATTAGTTTCAACCAAAGCAGGGAAGAATACATCATCCAATACGTTATTATTTACATCTGTAAAGATTTTGAGATTGAATGAATTAATTGTTTCTGCATATTTATTACTGTCAGCATCCTGAATTGATTCTGAAAGCAACAAGCCTTTTCTATAATAATTATCATTAGCAAATTGTTTTATTGTTGTACGATATATATCACCATATTCATCTAACTGATTTGAAATAACTTCACCAAAACCATAGAAAGCACGTTCGTAACGGTCGTGATAACCATTGTGGTATTCAAAAGAGGTTTGCATTGTATTTTCGCCATCGCCTACATAACCATCATAAATTTCAACATTGCTTAATGTCCAAACAGACTGTGGCATTTCGTAGGTGTTACCAACAGGTTTGTAATCTAAGCCAAACTCTCCATACAATGGCCTTTTAACTTTCTTCAGTTTATTGACTTTTCCTAATCTTGATTTTTTAACCCTTAATATTTTATCAACATCAGATTCTATATAATCAGGGAATCCGTCACCGTCAACGTCATTTAGTGTAAGGTTTTCTTTGCTATAACCTCTTGAAAAATTAATACTCGGAGTAACAGTAACTTTTACTGTTCCAAATATGGTAAAACCAACTGTGAATGCTACATTAACAGATTCATTAACAGATTTACTCTTACTTGTAAAGTTAGCCCCTTTCCATTTTACAGGCGAGCTAAATCCATTCCCTGTATTAAATCTCACCTGAACAGGGTTGTCAGCAACAGGTAATCCTGTTCCATCTTCAATCATCGAAGTAAGAATATTTTCATCCACTTCAATAACGTCTAACAAACCATCTCCATTTACGTCCTGTAAACCATTTTTCAGGATATTTCTTGAACCACCCAAGCCAATTCCGGCTCTTATACTACCATTGTTTATGTTTATTTCTTTGTTAAGACCACTAGCACTTATTGAGATACTCTGGCCTTTATTAATATCAAAACTTCCCCAATCTTCAGCAGGTGCAAGTTCATAGCCTAAATTTAGCCTTACAGTACCGTCATCTTTATTAATTCTGTCCGGCAAGCCATCACCATTAATATCACGCCAAGTATAGTGCGTCTCATTATTGGCATAGTTTCCGCTTAAACTTGAGTTTCCTATTAAGGCATACTTTGCAGTTTTAGCATTATTTGTCGTTTCTTTTTTTGAACCTAACGCAGTTCCACCAACCGATAAACCAAATGAATTTGAAGTGGAGTAATCATTGGCTTCGGTTGCATATTCCAACTCATATTTATCCCCGGTTGACAGTGCTCCCAAATGGTTGGTAAATTGTATTTTTTCATCGGTAACAATATCTGGATACCTGTCGCCGTTCATATCCATGTAATCTGTCAGGAGTTTATCCCATGTTCTTGCATAACTTCCCCCCACAGAACTTACTTTTGCATTAAAAGAAACAGATTGATTCTTACTTATTTTATCAATGGCTGTTGCACCACCACCCAAAGAAGCAAGCGGGTCGAACAGCACAAGACGGTCTTGTCCTTTTCTCGAACTGCTAATAATATTTGATGTAATATAAGTCAGGTTATCCTGTCCTAAAAATGAATTATTATTTCCGTAAGGAACAAGCATGATAAATATATCCCCTTCGGGATTATAAGCCCCTTGCTCTTCAAAACTGTTTCCTAAATCTTCATCATTTTCTACATCATCAAAGTTCATATCATTGTCTTCCATGTTTTCAGCACTTTCTCTTGCTTCTGTAATATTTAAGTCTGATTCTATAATTACCTGAGAGGCTCTGTCTCCATTTCCATCATAAGCAAATTGTCCCCAGTTACGGTACATATGTCCAAAAATCTGATAATCTTCAAGAATAACAGAATTTAATCCGGCATAAACAGAATCGGTATGTTGAATTATATCACGATAAATACATATTGTATCCTGTTCAATTACTACCTGTTCTATCTTAGTTATATCTAAGCTGTCAGGATTATCGCACGAAATAGTATCATTAATAAACTCTTTATAGGTTATTTGAGACTCGGTTGATGTTATTGATTTTGCCAATTCAAGATTTGTAGTATGGTATTCCAAATGAATAGATTCATCTTTATATGCAATAGCATTAATGCTATCTGGTATCTCATAAATTATACTGTCTAAATATTCATTATAAATGACCGGAATGTTTTGTTTAAATAATAATGAATCTTTTTTCTTTATAGTAAAAGTCAGGTATTCATCTTCACCAAGGTTTTCCCATACAGCTTCATTTTTATTAAACTGTAATCCGGGATTAATTGTTAATCCTGTGCTATCCTGTGCCACCCATTGCTCCGTAATTACAATATTATTAGGGAGTAATGAAAATTCTGGAACTACAGTAGATGTAATTGCAGGGTTACCATAGCGATCGTACACACTTACCACACTTGTATCATGCGATTCGATATAATAAACGTATGGCCTCCAAACAATATCTTCCCACCTGATATTTGATGAAGTTTTTACCTTAAAGATGAATACATCTTCTTTATTAACTTCCCTGCTATAAATATTGATGGAATCATTATATCCTTCTTTCCAGTTTACATCAATATCTCTTATTGTGTCGCCATTATGAAGAATCTCAATTTTTACGTTATCAGAAGTAGGCGGGATATACAAATGACTTTTCATATTGATTATTCCATCAATAGGTGTTGCCATAAAGCCATTAGGAGCAGTTAATACATAATCTTTGTCTGCTTTATATTTGAAAACATGCTTCCCGTTAGCATCTGTTAAACTTGTGTCTTTGTCCAGATAGAAAATTTCCGGTGTCCATTCCACCTGGTCATAAGCACCATCATCAATTGACTGAACCCTAAAATAAATATTAACATACTTGTTAACAGTAATATCAATTATTCCGGGGTCTTTTTCTGTGTAATCATTAGCCCCGATGGTTTCGTTCCATAATGGCTCATTCTCCTTGTGCTGAATGGATACAATAACACCATCAGCCGGATAACTTTCCCTTGCTGCACTTGTGTCCTCTACTAAATGTACAGGGGCATTTATCCTGACTGTACCACCATGAGGGGCTTTCCACATTTTTACCACATCATGCAAGGGGTTGTCAATCCTTGCTTTTATTAATTCTGAAGAATCAACTTTTACTAAACCTGATGCAAGCGAACCACTTTGTATTAAGTTTGGGGTACTGCTACTGAATTTTGTAAAATGGACATTACCATTGTCATCTACATAGTTAAAAAACACGACTCCATCGCTAACTATATCAATTAAACCGTCTCCATTAGCGTCTGTTAAATAGGTTGATGTAATAGATTTTCCAAATCCGTAATTTGCCCCGACAATTACTCCAAATAAAGCTTCCAAGCCAATACTATGACTTTTGCTTGTCGATTTAAGGAAACTTCCGGTACTACTTCCTTCATCGAAAATTATATCCTTCGGTTCTGTTGCATATTCTGCTGCTGACCCTTCTTCT
>JAUVUS010000394.1 GCA_030600865.1 Bacteroidales bacterium
CGGGTTGATAATTATTTTTGGTTAAATGAGAGAGAAAATTCTGAGGTTATAAAATATCTCGAAGATGAAAATGCCTACACGAAATCAGTATTGAAACCTACCGAAAAATTTCAGAAAGATTTATTCCATGAAATGAAATCAAGAATTAAGGAAACAGACCAATCAGTACCTTATGAAAAGAATGGATGCTTCTATTACACACGTTACGAGGAAGGTAAAGAATATCCGATTTATTGCCGAAAGAAAGCTTCGTTGGAAGCCGAAGAGGAAATCATGTTAAATGTAAATGAAATGGCTGAAGGCTATGAATATTATCGTGCAAGCGGTTTAAGTGTCAGTCCTGACAATAAACTTCTGGCTTTTGGTGTCGATACAGTTAGCCGAAGAAAGTACACTATACATATAAAAAACCTTGAAACGGGGGCGATTTACAAAGATGAGCTACCTGTTACTACAGGTTATGCTGCTTGGGCCAATGATAATAAAACAATGTTTTATACAAAAAAAGATGATGAAACATTAAGATCTCATAAAATTTCCAGACACATTTTGGGTGAAGATTATACAGCCGATAAAGAGATTTATCATGAAGCGGATGAAACATTTGGAACGGGTGTTTGGAGAACAAAATCTGATAAGTATTTGATGATAAGTTCATATAGTACATTGTCTGATGAGTACCAGTTTCTTGATACAGATAATCCAAATGGCGAGTTTAAAGTAATCCAGCCGCGTGAAAGAGGGTTAGAATATTCAGTTTCTCACTTTGGAGATCATTTTTACATTAAAACAAACCTTGATGCAAAGAATTTCCGTTTAATGCGAACATCAGTTAAGAAAACGGAAAAAGAAAACTGGGAAGAAGTTATTTCTCACAGAGATGATGTTTTTCTTGAAGGTATTGAATTATTTAAGGAGTTTTTAGTTATACAAGAACGCGAGCAGGGATTAACTAAAATCCGAATGATTAACTGGGAAACAAAAAATGAGCATTTTATCAACTTTGATGAGGAAGTTTATATGGCTTATATATCAACCAATCCGAACTTTGATAGTAATTTATTACGATTTGGTTATATGTCGATGACAACTCCTAATTCTACTTTCGATTATAATATGAAAACCAAAGAAAGAGAATTGAAAAAACGACAGGAGGTTCTCGGTGATTTTGATCCTGCGAATTATGAAACTAAGCGCCTTTGGGCTACTGCCGATGACGGTACAAAAATCCCAATGTCAATTGTATATCGTAAAGGAATTGAGTTAGATGGAAGTAACCCGGCATTAATTTATGCTTATGGCTCTTACGGTGCAACTATGGATCCTTATTTTAGTACTGTTCGTTTAAGTTTGCTCGATCGTGGTTTTGTTTATGCTTTAGCTCATGTGCGTGGCGGGCAATATTTAGGTCGTAAATGGTATGAGGATGGTAAATTATTTAATAAAATTAATACTTTCAGCGATTTCAATTCTTGTTCGGAATATTTAATTGAGCAAGCTTATACTTCAAACGAAAAATTATTTTCAATGGGTAGTAGTGCCGGAGGTTTACTTATGGGTGCAATAGTTAATATGCAACCGGAACTATATAAAGGTGTTGTGGCACAAGTTCCCTTTGTTGATGTTATTTCTACAATGCTCGATGAAAGTATCCCTTTAACAACGAGCGAATTTGATGAATGGGGAAATCCTAAAGAAAAAGAATATTACGATTATATGCTTTCGTACTCACCTTACGATCAGGTAAAAGCACATGAGTATCCTGCAATGTTGGTTACCACCGGATTACATGATTCCCAGGTACAATATTGGGAACCAGCTAAATGGGTGGCTAAATTACGTGATATGAAAACCGATGATAATGTTTTATTGCTTCATACTAATATGGATGTGGGGCATGGTGGTGCATCGGGGCGTTTTGAAGCATTAAAAGAGTATGCAATGGAATATGCATTTATTTTCCAGCAATTGGGAATTAAAGAATAAATTAGAAAAAATAATATTTGACCTGCCAGGTTTTTAAAATCTGACAGGCCTTTTTTAATACACTTTTTTGTTTCTATTGTATATCAAAATAATTCCAAAAGATATTATTAGAAATCCTGATAGAAATAATACCCAGTTAAAAGACACAGGAATATATTTTACTGAAAGATTGAAGAGCTTATCACTAAATGATTTATTTTGAAGCTCAGATAAAGAAATATTGTTGAAAAGGAATCGACAATAATCCCAAATAAAGGATGCAAAAACGATAAAGGAACCCAGAATTAATATCATCCACTCTTTTCGAGATATTTTTACTTGAAAATTACTTTTAAGATTAAAGTGATAAATAACCATTGCCAACGTTATCATTAACATAGATATTAAAACGGGAGTTAATACCGGTCCTGTCCATATTAAAGGTAGCAGGAATAAAATATCCCAGCTTAGAAGGCTCTCGGGCCATGCTAAGATTAACCACAAAAACAGATAATAGATAATATCCCAAACTGCGAATGAATAAATAAACCAGGCAAATCGTTGCGAGAAATTTTTGCCTGCAATTATTCCCACTGAAAGTAACATAATAAGAGAGGCCAACTCTCTGATTAATTCGGTTATGGCAATATAATTGTCTAATGGTATAAGTGGGAAATTAAATCCTTCAGGATAATATAAAGCTCTTAAATATACAACAACAGCACCTTCGAATATTCCCATTGTAATGGCGAATATGCTTACCCAAACTAATATTTGATGTTTTTTCAAGTTCTGAATTTTCATGTTTAAAGTTGCAAGTTACAAGACAAAAGATAATTAGTCAAGATATATTTTAATGAACGTAAGTGTAAATTACTAAATTGCCAGTTAAAATATTAATTTTGCAGAGTTTTAAACAGATCAAAAAAAAATAGAAGTGCTTTATCCTGAAAATTTTGAACAAAAAATAGGTTTCGATAAAATCCGGGAAATGCTTAAAGGAAGTTGTTTAAATAATCTTGGACGAAGGCGTGTTGATAAAATCCGTTTTTCGACCAAATATTCCTTTATTGAAACACTCGTTAATCAGGTTGATGAGTTTAAGCAGATTATGTTAATGGAAGATGACTTTCCGTTGAGTCATTTTATTGATTTAACACCAGCTTTAAAAAAAATAAAAGTAATAGGAACTTATTTATTGCCTGAAGAACTATTTGATCTGAAACGCTCTTTGGAAACTATTAGAGCAATCTTAAATTTTTTTAAAACACGAAAAGAAGAAG
>JAUVUS010000335.1 GCA_030600865.1 Bacteroidales bacterium
AGTGATAAAGTAATAGATTTAAACTTTCCGCAGAAAAGTATTGAAGTAAAGCTACAAGGCTCTGTGAATCGTGAAAAACTAAGCAGTAGTCTTAGTTACATCGGTATGAGAGCTAAAAGCCTGCAAGAATCATCAAATATTGTTATAGCAATTATTCAGCCGGATAAAGAGCCATCGAAACACGTATTAAATGATATTCAGAAAATTAAAAATGATTTTGAAAAACTAAATAGTACAATCGTTTTTATAATTCAGAAAAAAGATTTACCTGCAACTTTTAAAGCCGAAGATTATCCGAATTTACCATCCCGAACAATCTTTAAAGTAGTAGAGCAAAATCCTATTGATTTATTTGATATAAAGATTAAGGAGAAAACAGAAACGTATCCTAAGATTATAATAGCCAATCCAGAAGGTGAAATTTATTATTTACAGGAAGGTTATAAAATTGGTGTAGGCAACGATCTTTTAAAACTATTATAAAGAAAATTATATAAAAATCCATAAAAACAGAAAATCTAAACTCAAAAACTGCATACATGAAAAATTTAACTAATACCATTATTATCGGTTTGACAATTGTAATAACAACATTGATTGTTGTTTTTGCATTCAACAAAAGAATAACCAGATCTGAAATAATATCAGTTACCGGACTGGGGAAAAAGGATTTTGCATCCGACCTGATAGTATGGAGCGGAGCGTTTTCCAAAAAAAATCTGGATTTACAAAAAGCGTATAAAGAATTAAATACTGACAATACTTCGATAAAAGAATATTTAATTAAAATGGGAGCTGATGAAAAAGAAATAGTTTTTTCTGCGATTGATATTGATCAGGAATATGATTACTATTATGATAAATTTGATAACAGCCATGAAAAATTTACCGGATATAGATTAACACAAATTGTTACGATTGAATCAAAGGATGTAGATAAGATTGAAGATATTTCCAGACAGGTTACAGAATTAATAAATTTAGGAATTGAGTTTTATTCAGATCCGCCTCAGTATTACTATACCAGATTAGCCGAATTAAAACTAGAGATGATTGCTTCTGCAACTGAAGATGCAAGATTACGAGCTGAGAAAATTGCTATTAACTCTGGTTCAAAGATTGGTAAATTAAAAATTGCAAAAATGGGAGTGTTTCAAATAATTGCACGGAACTCAAATGAGGATTATTCGTGGGGAGGTTCGTATAATACAAGGTCGAAGATGAAAACAGCTACAATAACAATGAAATTAGAATTTGGAATAAAATAACTTTTACCAAGATTGTAAATAAAACATTATATGACTAACGAATTGATTTCCTGTAATTTAAAAGAAGGTGCTAAGCGGCTATGTTTTATAGACTTTTCAGCAATTTTTATAAAGATATTCAATTTATAAATAAATCCGCTAAGCACCTAGTTTTCAGGGAAAATAACAATTTATAAAATATGGATTAAGTATATAATCCGATAGTCATAAAACATTAAATAATGAAATATCAAATTTAGAAATAGGCGTCTTTATGAGTTAGGGGAAATTCGAAAAAAGGACTGCTGGTTGGAAGGAAAACAATTCATACTTTGTTCTGATAAAATATTTTATCAGGAATAAAACTCGATTCCAATTATCGAAATATCGTCGAAAATTGCAGTACTCCCTTCAAGGATTTTTTGTTGTTTAACAATTGTATTTATATTCTCATCTATATCCTTATTATTTGCCAGATTTTTTTCTAACTGTTCAGTACCAAAACTCACACCATCTTCATCTACCAATTCAACTAGACCATCGGTATAACAGAAAAGTTTTGATTTTTCAACAATCTTTAAAGTTCCCGATTTTAAAGTCGGTATATCATCTAACATCCCCATACCAACACATCCGTCGCGCAAGAACAACATTTCTTTTTTCTCCATATTATAAAAAATCGGAGGATTATGACCAGCATTTACATATTCGAGAACACGTGTTTTATAACTATACTTTCCAATAAAAAGAGTAATGAATTTTTCTCCTTTAGCGCTGGCCATAACTCTTTCGTTAATTTTTTTAATAAACTCAAGGAGTGGTATTTCTGTTGTTAATAATGCTCTCAGGTTTGCCTGAAAATTCGACATTAATAATGCTGCTGATATTCCTTTCCCTGAAACATCAGCAATACAAAAAGCAACCTCATGTTCATTTAAACGAATAAAATCATAATAATCACCACCTACTTCAAAGTGTGGATGATAAAAGGTTGAAACCAGAATTTTATCATTATTGGGAAGAGTTGACCTGTCGGGAATTAGCATTGATTGCATTTTAGATGCCATTTCTAGCTCTTTTTTCAGCGCTTCCTGTACCAATGAGTCTTTGTATAATCGAATGTTTTCAATGGCAACAACAATAATGTTCGAAAGGGTTTGAATAAAGTGAAGATGCTTAATGGTTGGGCTTACTCCTTCTTTTTCTTCATCAATATCTCCAATTAAAACAAATGCTATTGGAATATTATTATTTATAACAGGAATAATATTATCAAAAACCCTAAGGGTTGGATTTGGTGATGCCGTAATAAAAGAAATTTCTTTGTGTTCCAGTAAATCTTACTCAACATCAATCCTTTTAATTATTTCTTTGGAACATCCTGAGCTTAAGATCAAGTTCCACTCTTTATCATATTTAAAAATCAGAAGTTTGCCTATATTAAGGTCTTTACGAAGAATTTCCTCATAACGTTTAAGCAATTCTTTTGTAGAAAGATTGGCATTAATTGCCTTAGTAATTGTAAGTAAGGTATTCAGCTTAAATGTCGAAAGCTTTAACCTGTTTATTGATGCTTTTCCTGCAAGATCCATTTAATTCTGATTTTCAAGTCTGAATAAATGTACAAAATTTACAAACAAAAAGAAAATTTATTCTTTTACTCTTTCTCCGTATGAGTTATCCCTGGTATCTACTTTAATTTTATCACCGGTATTAATAAATAAAGGAACCATAATCTTAGCATTGGTTTCCAGCGTTGCAGGTTTAAGCGATGTACTTGACGAAGTATCTCCTTTTAATCCCGGTTCGGTATACGTAACTTCTAAAACAACAAATGGAGGTAACTCACAATACAAAGGAGTTTCGGTATCAGCATGCCAAACAGATTCAACATTCTGACCTTCTTTTAATAAACCAGGAGCATTTATTAATTCTTCTTGAAAAGCTACTTGTTCAAATGTTTCATTGTGCATAAAATGATAACCCATATCGTCTTTATACAAGAACTGGTATGGACGGCGCTCGATACGCTGTATATTTACTTTTACTCCGGCATTAAAAGTGTTGTCGATAACCTTTCCTGTTTTCAGGTTTTTTAGTTTTGTTCTAACAAAAGCCGCACCTTTGCCAGGCTTTACATGTTGAAACTGAACAATTGTAAATAAGTTACCATTAAACTCTATACATAAACCATTTTTAAAATCTGATGTGCTTGCCATGTTTTATTAGTTTTATCTTTATTTTTAATACAAAAATAGTGTAAATCATTGAAATTTTGTAACTAAAGATTGCCTAAACATTTTAGGCATTTATAAGTATTTTTTATTTCAATTGTTCCAGTTTGTGTTGTAATCCTGAATATTCAATCAAATCACATTTAATTGACCCAATAATTAAATCTATTCGAATCTTAAGTGGTATATAGTTTTTATCTTTTGATATCCAAATTGTAACATCGTCTTCGGAATCGAAAATTCTTCCGGGTTCAACTACCGGCGTAAATTTCATGCTATTAAATTTACCCATCTTGGTTTTTATTTTTTCATCACCCACATATTTCATTTTTAGCGGAAAAATTTCATCAGCAAAATATGTATCCATAATTATTTCGTCACCAACGTTTTTTACTCTACTCACCATCGATTCTCTGAAGTAATAAAATGCTCCCAGCATAT
>JAUVUS010000439.1 GCA_030600865.1 Bacteroidales bacterium
AAACTAACAAGTGCTAAGGCTACTAGTAATAATTGTAATTTTTTCATGTTGTAAATTGATTTAAATTATAATTTAGGATTCCTAACAAAAGTAGCAAAATATTTGTAAAATCAATAAGTTAAGACAGTTTTATTGATTATTTTTTTGTTAACCAAATCAATTATTAATAACCTATCTGTACATCAAATCCAGCTTTGAACCACCTTCCGGGCATTTTTACATTACCAATATCAGTATAATTCTCATTTAAAATATTACTTGCTTCTGCATAAATTGTTAGAAGCTTATAATTCCATGACAGTTTTGCATCAAATATCCAAAATGGATTAAAATCTTGCTCTCCAACATAATCGTTAATATTAAAATCATATTTTAAATAACTTCCCGACCGATCCTGGTATTTTATATTCCAGGATAAATTCAGTTGATTTAATATTTTATGATTAACAGAAATAATCAAATTATGCTTTAAATAATTTAATGAATACTTTGTATCATACTCACCTGAATTCGACTGTTGATCTAAATAATTGTAGTTAATATTTATAAAATCGATTAAGAACTTATTAATCTGTAGCGAATTAGAAATAGTAAATCCTTGTGTTTTAACATCAGTTAAATTTTGTGTTTCCCATTTAGCATCCGGATCAGCATTTATTGGTTTAACCCATGCTATCAAATTTCTTGAGTCACGATAGTAAAAACTCAAATTTGATTTAATAAAACTATTATTGAATTTTAAGCCAGCTTCATAACTCCATGCCTCCTCTGGTTTTAAATCAGGATTTCCTATGTTACTTGGGCCGGAATAAAACAAATCTGTAAATGTTGGTAAACGAAGCGATTTATTGAATGTTAAATATGTTTTAATATTCTTTGGAAAACTATAACTAAGGTCAACCCCGGGATATATATTAAATTCAAAATCATTTTCAGAAACCCAACTAGCTAACAAACCGGAAGAAAATGAAAAGTTTCCCACTACAAAAGAATGTTCCAAAAAATAATTTGATACTGTTCTCGAATATTTATGTGTATAAAATCCATCCTGTTCTCCAATCGCCTTAATCGTATCATCCATTGGTTCACCTAAAACATTGCTCCAAATATTTTCTGAACGTAATTCTGCTCCAAACGATGTTATTCCATATTTTGTACTTATACGCGAATCTAACTTAATTCCATAAACATCAGTTAAATGATAATTATGTCCTGCGTACCAGGCTGCCGGCTCATATCTAAATAATTCAAATCTATCCTGATGTCGACGAAAATATACAACTGGAATTAATTTAATCTTCTTTCCTGTTTCAAATTTAAGACTTGTAAAAGTTGTTTTTGTTTGTTCGTATTGATCAGGATAAGCAGGAGTATAAAAACTATTTGCTCCAAATTCTTTATTCGTGTATCCTATTTGAAAATCGATCTTCCCTTTTTCTGATTTATAGAGAGAATTATAAAATAAATTATATTGATCATAATCGGTATTTTTCATGTACCCGTTACTCTGTGATTTCGATACTGATATAAAATGTTTGGTGTTTTTAATTTTATAAGAACTTACCAGGTTTCCTGAAAATAACCCAAAATCACCAGCTGTAAATCCAGCTCTTGTATAATTTTTGTCAGATTGATTAGTAATTATATTTATTGCACCACTAAATGCATTGGGACCAAAAACTCGGGATCCGGGACCTTCAAGTATTTCTATACGTTCAACTGAAAATAAATCGATTGGAAGGTTTAAACTATGATGTCCTGTTTGCGGGTCGGTAATATTAACACCATTGAGAAGAATTAAGTTTTGATCGAATGAACCACCTCTTATACTAATATCGGATTGTATCCCATTTGTACCACGTTGCCTGATATCTATTCCTGAAAAAATTTCAAGCAACTCGTTTATACTTGAAACAGGCATTAGTTTTATTTCCTCTTTATCTATAGTAGTCACAAACCTGGAAAGCTGTGAATAAATAACCGGAGCCCGTTGTGCACTTACAATAACTTCTTCGAGATCAAGATTTTTTGTAACTGTTGTATCTGTTTGACTTAATACCTGCACAGGAAGCAATACGATGGAATAAGCTACACTCAGCCTTGTGATTTTTACAATTTTATTTAAAGTATTAAATACTGCATAAGCTTTTCTGTTCCATCGTTTAAAGATTATAATTGATTCTTTTAAACTTGTTTTTAATTGATTTTTCATTTTAAATTGCTATAAAATTAATAAGCTAGCAAATTTATATAAAATGACTGTAATACCTTATTTCTTATCATATTTGCTACTATATTACAAAACATACTAAATACAAGATCAATAATGTATCTCAATAGTTTCGTTAAGTATTTTTCTAAATGATTGTATTTCTACTTGATCATCAAATTACAAATGACTAAAGTTTAAAATGCCTAAAATTAAAAAAGTAAACGGTTAAAGTCATTCACTGTTAAATTCTTTATTAATTTTATCATTTTAGTTCATTTTAAAATTTGTTTACAGAATTATGCTACAGTACGAATAATTCAGGTTAATTCCATTATTAAAGAATCATTAAAAAAGGTAATGTGATTTTTTTAATAAATTGTATATATCATGCAGCACAAACTTTTTTTTACCGTCATTAAAACGGAAATATGAATAAACAGGAAAGCATTTATAAGAACATACACCAGGATATTATAGAACGGTGTAAATCGGGGGAGCAAAAAGCACAGTTTCAACTGTATAAGCTGTATTACAAGGCAATGTTCAATACCTGCTTGCGCATTGTAAATGACAGTTTTGAGGCTGAAGATATAATGCAGG
>JAUVUS010000429.1 GCA_030600865.1 Bacteroidales bacterium
CGCAAAATTTCCATCTTTATTGATTTGAAAAACTCCTGAAGCTGAAATCTTATTATTTACATCATTAACATAATCAGGGAAAATAACATTCTCAGAATCAATACTGATAATAACATTATCGTTAATATCAAAAATAAGATTGTTATTTTGATTTGGGTTGATTGACAAAATAATTTCTTCTCCTTCAATTTGTGCAGATACATAAGGATGCCCAACTTTCATAAGGTTTCCAACTTCTTTATCATATGTATTAGGATGTATTGCTAGTATTATTTTACTCTCAAATCCAATATACTTGATTAACTCATTAAAAAACAGAGTCTTTTCTAAATTAGTTCCTCCATTTGAATTCCACACATCAGATAAAGGCCTGATAGAGTATGCAGAATGTTCAATTGGAATATTAAAATCGTTTATTTCTTTTCCTGCAATTTGTTGTAATTCTCTTATGATATTAATTTCATTCTTTTTCCCAAAAATTCTTTTTCTAACTTTGTTTTTAATATCATCAGAAAGAATCAAATCATTTTCTGTGTAAAGATTTTTAAGAGCATCAATCATATTAACAGAGCTAAATATTAACCTTGGTAAGAACGATTGATCATGTGATTGATTTGGCTCATGCGATAAGGTTTCTATATTATTAAATTCCCAGTTGTAAACTACAAATTCTTCTTTTTCCTTAATTACAGGTTTTATTTCAGAGTTGATTAGTTTAAAATTAAAATTTGTTCCATGTGGTACTCTAACTATAATATTCATCTTTTCAATTGGCGCATTTTGCTGAATAATAACATTATCGTTAAGATAAGGCAAGTAACCTTTTTCAGAATAAACTTCGTAATCAAAATCAACAATACATTCGGGTTCTAACCCTGTATGAGTAACAACCATTTCGCGCAAATGGTTAAATGCAGGAGCTCCTGCGGCAAAGCGGGGTAGTACTTCATTGAACGCATTTTCCGGTGATGGAACAATTTTCCCGTTAGCCATTGTCGTTTCCGCCTTGTTAATTTTTATTTTTTGTTTTTTCGGATTATAAACAATGAATGATTCTCCATAGGCTCTGTTAAATGAGTAATGTGTAATATACTTTAACTTATGTTGGTACTGATAATTTACCGATCCATCTGAATTTAACGTATATGTTTTTTTTATCGATTTAAATACAGCATCGTTTTCCTGTTCAAAATTATTAGTTTGGCAAGAACTTATAATAAATGAAATGATTATTAGGCTGATTATATTGATGTATTTCATAATATCTTTTTTTAAACTATTTATCTTGATAAAATAACTTTTTCATTAGCAAATTTATTCTGTGCTTCGATTACAGATTTATAATTACTCCACTCTTCGGGTTCAAATAATCTTTTTTTAATCTTAATTTTTTCAGATATTTTTATTTCGTTTTCACCTATTTCGTATCCTCCGATAAAGGAAGCTGCTGAGCCATCTTTATCATCCTCTTCAGGTAAATAAATAACATTGTTGAAAGGAGGTAAACTAATAGTCTCATTTAACTCAACTAAACGGCTACAACGATCTCTGAAAGGATATTCTTTTTCTTCACTGCCGGTATCAGTATAAAGATGTGCCTGAGCCCTCATAAAAATATTGGAAGCAACAACAGGAGTAAAAATGATTTCATCTTCAGTAACAATTGCGTATTGTGGAATTCTATATTGAAATGATATTTCAATAGGACCTTCCATGTGTCCATAAGGATCGCTATAATTCATATCAATTATTTCAATATCTTCTGAAATATTTCTTAGTTCATTTTCCAGTGCTCTGTTCCAGTTGCTTTTATAATTTCGGGTAAACATACCTCTTAACGAAGCATCTGATTGGCCGTCTGCTTTAATTATTATTGTTCCCTCCAAAGTTCCATCATCTAATATTTGGCTTGTACCTGAAATATTAAGTGGATGATTTTCTGGTGGGGAAATTGGAGTAATCATCAGATCTGCACCTTCAGGTATTCCCATCAAATAATTTTGCTGTTGTTCCCGACTCGACCATTCTTCACGCACAAAAGGCACCCAGGTAGGATCAAGTAATTTATATTCTCCATTAGAAAGTTTAACAATGGTAACACTATGATTAAACTGATCGGCAGGGATATCTTCGATACGCGATCCTGCCATAGTCATTGCCGGGTACGATTCAAAACCTGCTGCTCGCAACATAGTAATTAACATTCCTGCTTTATCTTTACAAACCCCACAACGATCGGTAAAATTCATTTCTCCTGTATGAAGTGTATAACCTTCACCTTCGCCCATCGATATTCCGGAATATCGAATATTGTCGGCTACCCAGTGATTTAATCGTGATATACTATCCATTTCATTTTTTGCACCTTTAAGAATTTCTTTTACTTTTTTATCAATATCCGGTGTCGATTCAAAACTTCCAAAATCTTCATTAACACCACGAAACCAAAGAGATTTTGCTTCCCAGTCAGCAGTTGTTGTTAATAATAGTTTGGGTGCTATATCAGATAAAGCAACCATCCCTAGTTTACGATGCATAGGAGTCATATTCTTTTTAGTAAATCGATATAAAGTTTTATCACCTATGTTTTTTGTTTCAATATCAACATCACCGTGGAAAAATTTATAATGAAGTTCTTTAGTATTAGGTATTTTTACTTCGTAAATCTTTTTTAATACCGGCTGATGGTACCAATATTCAATTATATCATAAAACCGTCCACGCATTGGTGGAATATATTTTGAATCATCCGGATGATTTTCATTATAGAGTAAGGCATATGTAAAACCTTTTTTGAAAAAAGTTACTTCTATTCCATCACCGGGTTCTAATTTCCCGATATCTACCATTTTTTGGCGAGCACCCCAGTA
>JAUVUS010000039.1 GCA_030600865.1 Bacteroidales bacterium
ATTAATGGTGAGTTTTCATTATTGTATGAGGAATATAGAGAAGCACTACCTTTCTTTCTTGAATTATATGATGCAGGGAGAAGAGATGCCAATATTAAACATCGTATAGGCCTTTGTTATTTAAATATCCCTAATCAGAAAGAAAATGCAATAAAATATTTAGAAGAAGCAGTTGAAAATGTTTCTGAAAGTTATGGTGAAGGTATTTATACCGAAAGGGAAGCACCTATCAAAACTTATTTATATTTAGGAATGGCTTATAGGGTAAGCAACAGGCTAGAAGATGCTATTGAAGCTTTTAATAAATACAAAGAATTATTAGATCCGAAAGATGAAGAACAAAATAAAATTGTTAATGCAGAAATTATATCATGTAAAAATGCATTAGAATTAACAAAAATTCCTACCAGTATCTTTGAGTCTAATTTGGGTAAAAATATTAACACCAAATTTAATAATGTTAATCCATTAGTTTCCGAAGATGAAGAAACCATAGTTTTTGTCAGTGAACTGCGTTTCTACGATGGTATTTTTTCTTCAAAAAAGCGTGACGGAAGATGGTTGCCTGCCAGAAACATTTCCTTAGATTTTGATTCAGACAATCCATTAACACCGGTATATCTTACAAAAGATGGAAATACCTTGTATCTTAAGAGAAATGATAACGATATTTTTAATTTATATATAAGTAGGTTTAACAATGGCATATGGGGTGAGCTTGAGAAACTAAGTAATAACATTAATACCAGTGCGGCAGAAACACACGCATGTGTCTCCGATGATGGACTAACTATATACTTTACCAGTAATCGTAAAGGAGGTTTTGGGGGTTTCGATATTTACAAATCAACTATTGACCCTGAAGGAACCTGGGGCCCACCTGAAAACTTAGGAGCTACAGTTAACAGTAGTTTTGACGAAACAACTCCATTTATTACCGAAGATGGAAAAACCTTATATTTTTCATCTAAAGGTCATTTTAATATTGGTGGTTTTGATATTTTCATGTCAAAAAAACAAGGTGATAACTGGCAAAAACCTGAAAATCTGGGATTCCCTTTTAATACCACCGATGATGACATTTTCTTTTTCCCTTTAAAAAATGGAGAAATCGCTTATTATTCGAAATTTAAAAAGACCGGTTATGGCGATAACGATATTTATCGAATACAAATTTTTGAAAGAGAAAATATTCCTGAAAAGGAAAAAGAGTTAGAAACTCAAAGCAATAACATTTCAGAAAATTAACCTGTATTTTCTAAGCCTTTGTCACATATTTAATTAAGCTTATATAATTTTAGCGAAGATTATAACACTATACGCGAAATTTTCATTATTTTTATCTAATTTCGTATTTTTTATAAATAAAGATTTTATATGAAAAGGATAATCATACTCATATTTTTGAGTATTATATTTATATCTAAAACATTTTCTCAAGAATATTATGAACTTGAAGAAATATTTCTGGACGCAGACTCATGGTTTTTTTACGAAGATTATGAAGAAGCATTACCATTATTTTTAAGGGTACTTGAAGCTGATTCTTTAAATCATAATGTAATGTATAAAATTGGTTTCTGTTACCTTCATATACCAGGACAAAAAGCTAAATCGATTCCTTATCTAGAAAATGCAATAAATAAAACAACATTCAATTATCGAAATAATACTTATGCGGAAAAGTTAGCTCCTGTTGATGCTCTGTTTTACCTGGGTAATGCCTATTTAGTGAATAATAGAATTAACGAAGCTATTGATGCATATACGGGTTTCCAAAATGCTATTACCCGAACACAAAAAGTTGCCAATAAAGACCTTTACGATACTGATTACCTTGACAGGCAATTTGATGCTTGCCGTAATGCAATACAATTTGAATACAATCCTGTAAATTTTATAGCCAGTAATATTGGGAATAAAATTAATACCAGATTTAATGAATTTAATGCAGTGGTTTCTGGCGATGGCAACACCATGGTTTTTACTGCTGCTCTCCAATTTTATGATGCCATTTTTTACTCTAAAAAAGATAGCAGTGGGCAATGGAGCTATCCCATTAACCTTATGGGACAATTAGGCATTGATGATAATAGTGCCACTACAGGTTTATCGTACGATGGTACAGAACTATATATATATCGCGATGATGATTTCGATGGCAATATTTATGTTAGCTACTTTAAAAATGGGTTTTGGACTAAAGTTCGAAAACTGGGAGAAAACATCAATACAAAATACTGGGAATCACATGCTTCACTATCTCCTGACAATCAAAAACTGTACTTTGTAAGTAATCGCGAAAATGGTTATGGCGATTTAGACATATATATTTCTGAAAGGGCTACCGACACAACCTGGGGAAAAGCAACTAATTTAGGAAGTATAATTAATACACGATGGAATGAAAACACTCCATTTTTAACACCCGATGGAAAAAGACTTTTCTTTAGTTCTGAAGGACATTCAGGAATGGGTGGATATGATATATTCTACTCAGAGCTTAATAGTAGCGGAGAGTGGATGGATCCTGTAAACATTGGTTATCCTATAAATACAACTGACGATGATGTTTTCTTTGTTCCTTATGAGAAAGGACACTTTGCGTATTGCTCACAATTCTCGAAAAAAGGATATGGAGGTCAGGATATTTATCACTTCCAATTATTTAATATCCCCGAATACAATAATTTCTTGATTGAAGGTATTTTAGAAATGGATAATGAAATCGACCGAAATAAAAAAGATTTCAGTATTAACATTATCGATAAAGCTGGACAAGATACAATTGTAATTCTTAAACCTGATAAAGATGATTTGAATTATCAATACCAAACACCTTTGGGTGTAAATCATCTTGTGTTTGAAAGTACTTTTGATGAAAATGAAACACAATATTATATTTCTGCCGCTTATGATATTAAAGAAATTTTCCTTTCATCAGTTGAGGAAAAACCTGAAGCACTTGCTTTAGGTGATACAATGCCCAATATTATTTTAGATACAAATTTACTTCATACAGATCAGGCAAATATTAAAATAAAATTATCATTACAAAAGGGCAATAAGTTATATGTAAACACTTATTATAAAGACCAGTTAATTAATTCTGAAGAGTTTGATATTAAGAAAAATGATTTCATATATGAATACAAACCATTAATAGGTGAAAGTAAAATCAAATTTAAACTTATTGATAAAAATAATAATGTTAAAACAGAAGTAGTTACTGTTTCTTACTTACCAAAAGATACACAAGCCGAATTAAGTATTATTGATAAGATAGTTAGTCTGGGAGCAAATGGTGATAAAACTGTAAAAATTAAATTATCGGTTGAACGAGGTTCAAAACTATTTGTTGAAACTTTTGTTGACGATAAACTAATTAGTACTGAAACTTTTGATATAAAGAAAGAAAGCTTTGTTTATGAATTTGAACCAAAAGGAGAAAAAAGTAAACTTAATTTCAAACTGGTTGATAAGCATAATAATGTTAAAAACGAAGAGGTTATTATCTCACATACTCCAATTAATAAAGATTTTGCCGAAGTATTAACCGGAATAAACACATTTAATAGCGAAGGATTTCAAAGCTTAATTAACACTTCTGAAATAAAATCAGCAAGTTCTGTAGAAAGTTTAGTTAATCAAATTTATGCTAAAGCTGCTGCTTTAGGTTTGTCAAAAGAACAGGCTCAAGCGTTAATTATTGCATTAGCTATTAATTCGACTGATAATACTCCTGAATTTATTGAAGCATTATTAGGCCTTGCCAGTGGAGATTTAAAAGAAGTATTGGATTCGGTTAATATTAATAAAAATAGTTTTGAAAATAATTTAGCTGTAATTCAACATCTTGAATTAAAATCAGAAACTAAAGATTATAATAATAATGATATTATAAAATTGCTTGAAGATTATTTACAAAACTCTGGAATATCTGTACCAATTTTATTGGCTAATCTTGAGAATTTATTGAAAACTGACATAGCAAGTGTTTTAACTAACATAGATGCAACAGCTATTGATATTATTACATTGGATGATTTCAAAAAATATCTCATAAATTCAAATAAATATACTGAGGACGAACTTAAACAATTATTTGCTATTATGGAAGGTTTGATTATAGCATCAAAAGCTTCTAAAGAGTTCGTAACACCAGATGATGAAACTCCAACAGCAACAAAAGATACTGATAAAGAAAAGAATATATGGATGATTCTATATATTAGTATCGCTGGTATACTTCTTGGATTAATTATAATCTATTTTAATCGCAGACAGAATAAGGATAACAAAAAAAGAAGCATATAATTAAGCATAAAAACTGGTTTTTTTTGTTTAATGTAAGTAAATTGTTCCTGTTTAATTATCTTATCTACTGTATTATGAAAAAGATATTATTGGCTGCATTAATTATTTTTATTGCCTCTCATGCATCGTTTTCACAAAATAAAGATGCATTAAAGGAAGCCTTTTCTGATGCTGAATATTATATTTTATTCGAAGATTATAATGAAGCATTATCCTTATATTTAAATATTTATAAAAACGGTATAGATAATGCTTACATAAAACACCGAATTGGTGAATGTTATTTACAGCTTCCCGGGCAAAAACACAAATCAATTCCTTATTTAGAAGAAGCGTGCAATGATCTTTCAAAATCAATCAAAGAGGGATCTTTTAAAGAGACAAAAGCTCCATATAGAACACTGTTCTATTTAGCCTGCGCATATCAGACTAACAATCAGCTTGATAAAGCCATTGAAACTTTCGAAAAATTTATAGAGCTTGTATCAACCCAGAAGAATTATAATATCGATTATGTTGATAAACAAATTCAATCGTGTAATGCTGCCAAAGAACTAATTAGCAAACCACTTACTGTCACTGAAGTTAATATTGGGAATCTAATAAATAATAAATTCTCAAATATAAGACCTGCTGTTTCATCAGATGAAAAGTCTATGGTATACATATCAAAGTTAAAATTCTATGATGCTATATTATACTCAAAGAAAGTAGGAGAACATTGGATTGCCCCTGTTAACATTTCACCCGATTTGCAATCTGATGGTGATTATTATACATGTTTTTTATCTGCCAATGGAAAAACCTTGGTTCTTTATAGACACGATAATTTTAATAGTGATATATACATAAGCCGTTCGGAAGGGGACAAATGGTCTGTTCCCGAGAAATTAAATAAAAATGTTAATTCGAAATTTCATGAAACATTTGCATCTCTGTCTAATGATGGTAAAACTATTTATTTCGTGAGTAATAGAAAAGGCGGGTTTGGTGGTACTGATATTTATAAATGCGTATTCGATGAAAAGATAAAGGACTGGGGCGAAGCAATTAATCTTGGAAGCGAAATAAATACACCATTTAATGAAGAAACACCAGTAATTTCTGAAGACGGTAAAACCTTGTACTTTAGTTCGCAGGGACATTATAACATGGGTGGATTTGATATTTTTTTAACACAAAATATTGAAAAAAATATATGGTCCAAACCTGTAAACATTGGATATCCTATAAATTCTACCGATGATGACTTGTTTTATTACCCAATCGGAGATGGTAAAAATGCATATATCTCAAAATATGACGAAAACGGTTTTGGGCAAGAAGATATTATAAAACTTGAAATCAGTACAACAGCGAATCGTTAATATTGATAATAAAAATATAAATATTGGCAAACACGCAATCAGATATACTTTCCGGAAAGATAACCAGATTAAGAGCTATTGAACCAAATGATATTGATTCTATTTATTCATGGGAAAATGATAGTTCTATCTGGCAGTTAAGCAATACTGTTGCTCCCTTTTCAAAGTATGTCATTAAACAATTTATAGAGAATTCGCATCAGGATATTTTCCAGCTTAAACAAATACGATTAATGATTGAAAAAACTGATGATAAAGTAATCCAAACCATTGGTTCAATTGACTTATTTGACTTCGAACCAATGCATAAACGTGCAGGAGTTGGCATTTTAATAGCAAATAAAACAGATAGGAAAAAAGGTTATGCATCTGATGCCTTAGATGTACTAATTAAATATAGTTTCCATAGCCTGCAATTGCATCAGCTTTATTGCAATATTACTGAAGATAATATCGACAGCTTAAATTTATTCCAAAGCAAAGGTTTTAAACTAATTGGCACAAAAAGAGACTGGCTTATATTTCCTCAAGGGAAGAAAGATGAGTTTATGTTTCAACTAATCAACAAAGATAATTAACCAATCAATTTCATTTGTTATTTTAACTAGATTGATATTGTATTAAATTCCGGCACTTCCTTTAAAAAAAAGTAATCCTGTTTTTCATAATTAATCTTGCAACAATAATGATCTAAGCCATTGGATACAATTAAAAATTCAACATTTAATTTCATATTATATCTTGCAATCTGATCAAATACTTTTTGGTTAATCTTTATATCAGGTGCTTTAAATTCAAGAATCAAAAAAGGCAAGCCTTTTTTATTATAAATAACAGCATCGCTCCTTTTTGATAAGTTATTAAGTTTAAACTCCATCTCAACAGCAATTAACGAGGCAGGATATTTTTTGTCTTCAACAAGGAATCTTAGAAAATTTTGCCGAACCCACTCCTCAGGAGTTAATATCACAAATTTCTTTCGAATAAAATCAAAAATGTATTTTCTTTGTTCTATTAATTTTATATTGAATGAATAAGTTGGTAAATTTAACCTCTCCATATAAAACCTGCTTATTTAATTAAGTTTATAAAAATAAGAAAGAATTAAAACAAAATACCATCCTATGAAAACAAAAGATGAAATAGTAAAAGATTGGTTACCCAGATATACAGGATGTGCGCTTGATCAATTCGGGGAATATATTTTATTAACCAATTTTTCTCATTACCTGGAATTATTTGCAGAATGGAACAATGTGGAAATCATTGACCCAAACGCTAATATGCAATGTGCTACTGCTGATGGAATAACAATGATTGACTTTGGAATGGGAAGCGCTAATGCTGCAACAATAATGGATTTATTAAGTGCGATTAACCCTAAAGCTGCTCTGTTTCTTGGTAAATGCGGAGGATTAAAAAAGAAAAATGAACTGGGTGATTTGATAATCCCAATTGCCGCCATTCGCAGCGAAGGAACTTCAAATGATTTTTTACCACCTGAGATTCCTGCTTTGCCTGCTTTTGCACTACAAATGGCCGTTTCCAGTGCTATACGAAAACACAAAAGAGATTATTATACCGGTACTGTATTTACTACCAATAAACGTGTTTGGGAATACGATGAACGATTTAAAAAATATCTGCAAAAAACCCGATCAATGGCAATTGATATGGAAACAGCAACTATCTTTGTGGTAGGCTTTGCCAATGAAATACCAACAGGAGCACTTCTACTGGTTACTGATCAACCGATGATTTCGACCGGTGTTAAAACTTCGAGAAGTGATAAACTGGTAACTGAAAAATACGTTGACGATCATGTTAAAATTGCTATTGAAGCGTTAAAAGAAATTAGAGAAAATAAAGAATCTGTTAAACATTTACGTTTTTAATAGAGTTTTAATATGAGTTTTGAGCAAATAATATCTGACTTAAAAAACAAAATTTACAAACCAGTTTATTTTTTATCGGGTGATGAACCCTACTTTATCGACCTGATTACAAAATATATACATGAAAATGTATTAAGCGATGCCGAAAAATCTTTTAATCAAACAGTGATGTATGGAAAAGAAGCTGAAATACACACTGTTATAGATACTGCCAAAAGATTTCCGATGATGGCAAATCATCAGGTTGTTATTGTAAAAGAGGCTCAAAATATCAAAAATATTGATGATTTGATTCATTATGTAAACGCTCCGTTAAAATCTACATTACTTGTAATAAACTATAAGTATAAAACTCTTGATAAAAGAAAAAAGCTTTACAAGGCTATTAACGAAAATGGAGTTTTATACGAATCAAAAAAATTATACGACAATGAAGTCCCGGCTTGGATAAATGGTTATTTAAAAAATAAAAACAGAAGCATTGATCCTAATGCAGGAATGTTGCTAACTGAATATTTGGGCAATGATTTAAGTAAAATTGCCAACGAATTAGAAAAATTAATTATTACCCTTCCTGATGGTGAATTTAATATTACCACATCACATATTGAACGAAATATTGGAATAAGCAAAGACTATAATAATTTTGAGTTGCATAAGGCTCTTACTCAAAAAAATGTTTTAAAAGCAAACCGCATTGTAAATTATTTTGGCCATAATCCAAAGGATAATCCCTTTACATTAACTATTTCAACTTTATATTATTTTTATAGCAAAGTATTGACTTACCATTTTATTAAAGATAAAAGAGATCGAAGAAATGTAGCCGCTACTTTAAAAGTAAATCCATATTTTGTTGGAGATTACGAGAAAGCTGCAAGAAATTACAATCCCAAAAAAACGGTAGAGGTAATTGGTTTACTGCGCGAGTATGATTTAAAATCAAAAGGCTTTAATAATGTTAGTACATCTCATGGAGAATTATTAAAAGAACTGGTTTATAAAATTCTTCATTAATATCTTTAGTATGACAATCTTACTTATCGTAATAACATCTATCATATCAGTCATAGCATTTAATCGTAGGGAATTATTCAACAAGTTACAACTCAATCCTTATGCAGTTTATCATAAAAAAGAATGGTACAGAATAATATCACACGGATTTTTACATGCTGATTGGATTCATCTTTTTATTAACATGTTTGTACTTTATTCTTTCGGAAATTCAGTTGAAAGTATTTTTAAACAATTAGCTACCGAAGGAATCATAAAATCACCTGTATTATCATTTGTAATATTGTATTTTGCAAGTATGGTGTTTGCTACTGTCACAACCATAAAAAAACAAAAAGATAATTCATGGTATAATTCAGTTGGAGCATCAGGAGCAGTTTCTGCAATTGTATTTACTCACATATTCTTTTTCCCTTTACAAGCAATTGAATTATATGCTATTATTCCAATTCCCGGAATTATTTTAGGAGTTGCCTACCTGGCATATTCTCATTATATGAGTAAGCGTAGTGGCGATAATGTAAATCACGATGCACATTTTATCGGTGCTGTATTTGGCTTTCTTTTCCCTATTGTTTTAGAACCTAAATTGATTAATGTATTTTTGGGTCAGTTATTTAATTTCTTATAATTACTTATGAACAAAGCTATTTTTCTGGACAGAGACGGTGTTATTAATTTTGATCCGGGAGATTATACATACAAACTTGAAGAATTTAAAATTAATGATGGAGTAATTCCTTCACTCAAAAAGCTATACGATAAAGATTATCTTTTATTTATTATTACTAACCAGGGAGGAATCTCTAAACAAATATACACTCATAAACATGTTGAAGACATTCATAAATATCTGGCTGATGAATTAAGAAAAGTGAATATTGAACTTACTGAAATATATTATTGTCCTCATCATAGTGTTAATGAAAAATGTCTTTGCCGAAAACCAGATTCTCTATTAATAGAAAAAGCAATTGCCCGATTTAATATTGATCCTGAAAAATCTTTTATGATTGGAGATAAACAAAGAGATGTTGAGGCTGCTGAAAAAGCCGGTGTAAAAGGGATAAAAGTTGGTCTTAATGAAAATATTGAAAAATATATTAATCAGATAATTAACCAAGAAAAAATGACTAAAATGACTAAAATGACTAAAATTTAAAATAAGTTAAAATGTTTTGTGAGTATTTTAAGGGTACTACCACAAATTTAATTGGCAATGTTTTAATGATAGAATGATAAAATGATTGAATGGTTATAGAAAATTATGATAGCCTGTATTATTCATAAAATATCACGCAAAGCCGCAGAAACGCAAAGTTTTAAATTTAATCATTTACGCATTTAATCATTTTCACTAAAATTACATAATCAGAACCTTTAAGCTAAATAAGAAGTGGCAGTAAACTCCTTCATATTATACAATGGCGAATATCATTATCACGATGAGTTTGGATTAAGTTTCAAAAACAGGGCCTTTTGTTATGGTGATGCATTATTTGAAACCATGCATGCTAATGGAACAGAAATTCAGTTTTTCGAGGATCATATGAATCGTTTAAGGTATGGAATGGAAATCTTGAAAATGGAAGTTCCAACAGTAATTGAAACTGGTTTTATAGAAAAGGAAATCATTAAACTTTTACATAAAAATAAACTTTATCAGGGAGTTCGTATTCGACTAAGTGTTTTTAGAAACGAGGGTGGAAAATATATTCCCGTAAATAATAATGTTTCTTATTTAGTTGAAACTGAATATATAGAGAATGATCATTACGAATTAAATCAGAAGGGTTTAATCGTTGATATTTTTAACGATATAAAAAAGCCTGTAAATACATTCTCAAATCTAAAATCAACAAATGCTTTACTTTATGTAATGGCAGGAATTTTCACAAAAGAAAAAAAATTAGATGATTGTATTTTATTGAATGAATGTGAAAATATTGTTGAAGGAATAAGTTCAAATATATTTTTAATTAAAGGAGATACTATTTCTACTCCTCC
>JAUVUS010000460.1 GCA_030600865.1 Bacteroidales bacterium
AGGCCTCTTTCATTTATGCTATCCTCATCAATTATTATAGTCCCTCCTTCTTTAACCCATTTAGCGGTTGCTTTTAATGCTGCAGGGTTCATTGCAATTAATATATCAGCATAATCGCCAGGAGTTTTAATTGCAGTTTGTCCAACATGAACCTGAAAACCCGATACTCCACCAACTGTACCCTGTGGAGCCCTAATTTCTGAGGGATAATCCGGAAATGTAGATAAATCATTTCCAATAAATGCCGACGTATCTGAAAACAGAGTTCCGGTAAGTTGCATGCCATCTCCAGAATCTCCCGAAAATCGGATTACGACTTCTTCGCGTTCGATGGCATTTGCTTTTTTACTCATAATAAATTTTAATTTTGTAAATTAAATTAACTGATGTCCAAAATTATAAATGCACATGGAACAGTTACCTGCTTCATGTGCATTTCTATAAGTTTTTATTCTTATTCAGTAATGTTTCTATAAACAAAACAATTATATTATTTCTGAGACAAAATTAAGCAATGTTAATTGATTATTAACTAAAATTTCATTGAAATTTCAAACTAAATAACATGATTTTTCTCATTTTTTTCACATAAAGTTTATTTCTTATCTTAATTTTGTAAAAAACACTTTTACAGACACTTATTTATGGCTATAATAAAATCAGTCAGAGGATTCACTCCTGAAATTGGAAATAATTGTTTTCTAGCAGAAAATTCAATTATTGTGGGGGATGTTAAAATTGGAAATGATTGCAGTTTTTGGTTTAACTCAGTTGTAAGAGGAGATGTAAATTCTATTATAATTGGGAACAAGGTTAATATCCAAGACGGTGCAATTTTGCATTGTTCGTTTGAAAAATCAAAAATTAATATAGGAAATAATGTTTCCATTGGCCATAATGTTATTGTTCATGGAGCAACTCTACACGATAATGTTCTTGTGGGTATGGGAGCAATTATTATGGATCATGCTGTAATTGGAGAAAATTCAATTATAGCAGCCGGAGCTCTGATTTTAGAAAATACTGTCGTAGAACCAGGAAGTATTTATGGTGGTGTGCCTGCCAAAAAAATTAAATCGATTGAACAAGATCAAACTAAAGAAATGATTGAAAAAATAGCTAATAATTATTTAATGTATGCTAAATGGTATGAATAGCTAAACCTCATCAAGGATATATTCTAAATTTGTAATCTCATTTAAAATATTCTTAAGAACTTTAGTATTTCCTGAAGAATAAAATTTATACGATGGTTTATCATCTTGCTTGTTTAACAAATCAAATTGTTCTAAAATCTTCTTTGTTTGCTTAATAATTGCAGGTGCAGGATCAATAATTTTCACATTTTGAGGTAATACTTTTTCTAATTTTTCTATTAAAAAAGGGTAATGAGTACATCCTAACACCAAATGATCAATGTCTTTATCAATTAATGGTTTTACTAATTCTGCGAGATGACGTTCTGTTGTTGGATCATTAATTAATCCTTTTTCCACAATATCAACAAGTTTATTTCCAACTTTAATATTTAACTCTACATCTTTTGCATATTTTTTACTTGTATCGACATACAATTTTCCGTTAAAAGTTCCTTCCGTAGCAAGTACTGCTATACTCTTAGTTTTGGAATCCAAAGCTGCCGGTTTTACAGCAGGCTCCATCCCAATAAACGGTAACGAATATCTGGAACGCAAAAAATCAATTGCCGCTGCAGTAGCTGTATTACATGCAACAATTATAATTTTACAATTCTTTTCGATTAAAAAATCAACCACTTTTGAAGCTAAGCTTATTATTGTTTCCTTATTTTTAGGACCATAAGGACAGTTAGCACTATCAGCATAATAAATTACAGATTCGTTTGGCAAAGAATTAACTAATTCTTTCCAAACAGACAAGCCACCAACACCTGAATCAAATATCCCTATTGGTTGATTATTCAGTTTCATCTGTTTATAATTTAACAACTAACAAATTATCTGCTAATTAATATTTTACTTTGATTTTTTATTCTACATACTTGAACGATTAATCATCTACTTGCGTAAGCATTAATGCATAGATGTTTCATAATATAAAAAGACCATCTTCAGAATATAAAGATGGTCAAAAATATTTAATTATATTGTTTTATTCAATACCTAATTCTTTCTTCACTAAAGGTAAAATGTCAATACTCTTTTCAGAAAAATATACTACACCACCAGCTCCAATATCAAACACGTATAAAAAACCATTGTCTTTACCTGCTTTTTCTATTGCAGCTTGTGCTTTATCCATAATTGGCTGGAATAATTCAGCTTCTTTTTGTTGGTAATCCTGTTGAGCTGTTGTCTGGAACTCCTGAACACGACGTTGCATTTCTTGAATTTCAGTTTCTTTTGATTGTCTAACCAGGTCAGAATAAGTTTCTTGTTTCTCCAAATAAGTGTTTACCTTATTTTGATATTCAACTTGCATTGCTTCTATTTCTTGCTGTAACATTTGGCTGTAACTTTGCAATGCTATTCTGGCACTATCTCTTTCAGGCATAACTGAAAGTAATTCGCTCGAGTTTATATGACCAAATTTATAATCTGTCTTTTGGGCAAATGCACTTGATA
>JAUVUS010000212.1 GCA_030600865.1 Bacteroidales bacterium
AAGATATTGAAAAGCCTCATTATATTATGGGGCTTTTTTTATTTCATTCGTCTTTATAAATTCTAATTACAAACGTTTTATTTAAATCAATTAAAAAATAAAGAAGTCATTAAATTTTTGATTGCATTTTATTTTACATAAGTCTATCTTTGTAGGCTTTAAAATATTGTAGTCCATAAAAATATATAATATCAATGAGTAAAAAATTTCCTACATATCAACAGCTAAATTTATCACAAGTAAATAAAGATATACTTGCACGTTGGGATAAGAATGATACATTTCATAAAAGTATAACTACACGTGAAGGCAAGCCTACTTTTGTGTTTTACGAGGGACCACCATCAGCCAATGGAATGCCGGGAATTCATCATGTAATGGCACGTGCCATTAAAGATATTTTTTGCCGTTACAAAACCATGCAAGGCTTTTTGGTAAAACGCAAAGCCGGCTGGGATACTCACGGACTGCCAGTAGAGTTGAGCGTTGAAAAATCTCTGGGAATTACTAAAGAAGATATTGGAAAGAAAATTACCGTTGACGAATACAATGATACTTGCCGTAAAGAAGTAATGAAATATACTGATGTGTGGGAAAATTTAACACACAAAATGGGATACTGGGTTAATATGGACGATCCCTACATTACTTTCGATAACAGATATATTGAAACTTTATGGTGGTTACTCAAAAAGCTTTTTGATAAAGGACTGCTTTACAAAGGATACAGTATACAACCATATTCACCTGCAGCAGGTACAGGTTTAAGCACACATGAACTTAATCAACCAGGTTGTTACAAAGATGTTAAAGATACAACTTGTGTTGCCCAGTTTAAGGTCGTTAAAAATGAAAAGTCAGAATTTTTATTTAACAATACAGATACTTCGACTTTGCTCAGTACAAGTGTTTACATTTTAGCCTGGACAACAACTCCATGGACATTACCTTCGAATACGGCTTTAGCTGATGGAGAAAAAATAAAATATGTTAAAGTCAGAACATTTAATCAGTATACAGGAGAACCAATTGTGGTTGTTCTTGCAAAAGATTTATTTAATGCTCATTTCGATAACAAATCCGAAGAATTAAATCTTGAAGATTATAAAGCAGGCGACAAGAAAGTTCCTTTCAAAGTTCTTTCTGAATATACAGGGAAAGATCTTAAAGGAGTTTATTATGAACAATTAATTGACTGGGTTAAGCCGGAACGTGAAGCTTTCCGTGTGATAATCGGCGATTATGTTACTACCGAAGATGGTACCGGAATAGTTCACATTGCTCCAACTTTTGGAGCCGATGATGACCGTGTTGCAAAACAAAATAACATTCCTCCACTGGTAGTTTACGATAAGGAAAGTACAATGCATCCATTGGTTAGCAAGCAAGGGCGAATGTATCCTATAGAAAGTCTGGATTCTGAATTTGTTTCGAAATACGTTAATATTGATTCATACAAACCTTTCGCTGGAAGATTTGTAAAGAATGAGTATGATCCTAATCTATCAGAAAAAGATCCAACTATAGATGTGGATATCTCTGTGATGCTGAAAAAAGAAAATAAAGCTTTCAAGATTGAAAAACATGTTCACAATTATCCACACTGCTGGAGAACTGATAAACCTATTCTCTATTATCCTTTAGATTCATGGTTTATTAAAACAACTGCTTCACGCGATCGAATGATCGAGTTGAACAAAACCATTAACTGGAAACCGGAATCAACAGGAACAGGACGTTTTGGTAAATGGCTAGAAAATTTACAAGATTGGAATCTTTCTCGTTCTCGTTACTGGGGAACACCATTACCAATTTGGGTTTCAGAAGATAGAACAGAAATAAAATGTATTGGATCAGTTAAAGAGCTTTTCGATGAAATAGAAAAATCTGTTAAAGCAGGATTTATGAAACAAAATCCATATGCGGATTTTATTGTTGGAGATAATTCAAAAACCAATTACGAAAAAATTGATTTGCACAGGCCATATGTTGACAACATTTATCTGGTATCGAACAGCGGACAAAAAATGACTCGTGAATTAGACCTTATTGATGTTTGGTTTGATTCGGGAGCAATGCCTTATGCACAATTTCATTATCCTTTCGAAAATAAAGAATTAATCAGCCCATCCCCAACCCTTCCCAAAGGAAAGGGAGCTGGAGGGGGCTTATTTCCTGCTGATTTTATTGCCGAAGGTGTTGATCAAACTCGTGGATGGTTCTTTACTTTGCACGCAATTGCAGTAATGCTGTTTGATTCAGTAGCTTATAAGAATATTATTTCGAATGGTTTGGTTTTAGACAAAAGCGGTGCAAAAATGTCGAAACGACTTGGTAATGCTGTTGACCCTTTCGAAACTATAGAAAAACATGGCTCCGATCCATTACGTTGGTACATGATTACTAATGCACAACCATGGGATAATTTAAAATTTGACTCAAGTGGTTTAGATGAAGTAAAACGTAAATTTTTCGGCACACTTTATAATACTTATTCATTTTTTGCATTATATGCAAATGTTGATGAATTTAAATATACAGAAGAGGAAATACCTGTAAGTGAAAGACCGGAAATTGACCGTTGGATTATTTCGTTACTTAACTCGCTTGTTAAAGAAGTAGAAACCGATTATGAAAATTATGAACCAACTCGTGCAGGTCGTGCAATTCAGAAATTCGTTACCGAAAATCTCAGTAACTGGTATGTTCGATTAAACCGTAAACGTTACTGGGGTGGAGAATATTCTAAAGATAAGATTGCAGCTTACCAAACTCTTTATTCTTGTTTGGAAACTGTTGCAAGATTAATGGCTCCTATTTCACCTTTCTTTGCCGATCAATTATTTACTGATTTAAATTCGATTACAGAAAAAGACTTAACCGAATCGGTTCATATTGCTGATTTCCCAAAATATGATAAGCAATATATCGATAAAGATTTAGAAGAAAACATGGACATAGCTCAGCGTGTTTCGTCTATGATTCTTGCATTACGTCGAAAAGTAAACATCAAGGTTCGACAGCCATTAAGCAAACTCATGATTCCTGTTTTGGATAAATCGTTACAAGTAAAATTCGAAGCTGTTCGGAATTTAGTGCTTGCAGAAGTGAATGTAAAAGATGTTGAATATATTACTGATACAACAGGTGTATTAGTGAAAAAAATCAAACCAAACTTCAAAACATTAGGTCCTAAGTATGGTAAATTAATGAAACAAATTTCGCTGGCTGTTACACAAATGTCACAGGAAGAAATAGTGGCTTTCGAACGCAATGAAAAGTACGAACTAAGCGTTGATACAGAAAAGATCAATCTTACTTTGGAAGATATTGAAATAACTTCTGAAGATATCCCGGGTTGGTTAGTTGCAAATGATGGTAAATTAACTGTTGCTCTTGACATTACAGTTACTGATGAATTAAGAGAAGAAGGTATTGCGAGAGAATTTATAAATCGTATTCAGAATATCAGAAAAGACAGCAATTTTGAGGTAACGGATAAAATTGAAATACAAATACAAAAACACGATTTAATAAACAAGGCTATTGAAAAATACGGTGATTATATAAGTACTCAAACCTTAGCAAAATCAATAGGTTTAGTAGATAAATTCGAGCAAAACACCGTGCATTTAGTAGAGATTACCGAAGAGATAAAAACGTATATTAAAATAGACAAGATAAGTTAACAATTGCTTTTTTGAATAAAAATAATTGTTATCTTTAGAACGACTTATAGAACGACTTAAAATTGATGAATTATGGAGGAAAAGAAAAGATATACAGTAGAAGAGTTGGCAGAATTCAAAGAAATTATATTACAAAAACTTGAAAAAGCCAAACAGGATTTCGACATATTGAAAAAGACAATTACTCATAGCGAAAGCAACGATACTGAAGACACCTCACCTACTTTTAAAGTTTTAGAAGAGGGTGCGGCTACTCTATCTAAAGAAGAAGCCGGAAGATTGGCTCAACGTCAACAGAAGTTTATACAGCATTTACAAGCTGCACTTATTCGCATTGAAAATAAAACTTATGGTGTTTGCCGTGAAACGGGAAAATTAATTTCTAAAGAAAGACTTCGTGCAGTTCCGCATGCTACTTTAAGCATTGAAGCTAAGAAAAATCAACGATAATTGTTTTTAACATATTTTATGGAATGATTGGGTCAAAACGATCCAATCATTTTTTATTATTCGACTCTTTTTTAATAGTTTTATACCCAAATAAAAAATGCAATAATGAAATCAATTACAACAAAATCAGTTATAATTATTCTTTTAATATTGATTATCGATCAAACTCTTAAGATATGGATTAAAACACATATGATTTTAGGACAAGAGTATGAGGTTTTGGGTAATTGGTTTATAATTCATTTTACAGAAAATAATGGTATGGCCTTTGGAATGGAGTTTTGGGGCAAGAACGGTAAAATTTTCTTAACTCTGTTTCGAATTATTGCTGTAATAGGCATCGGATGGTATTTAAAAACACTCATTAAGCAAAACGCACCTAAAATGGTCGTTATTAGTATTGCACTGATTATGGCAGGAGCTATAGGAAATATCCTCGATAGTATCTTTTATGGTGTTATTTTTGATGAGAGTTTTTATCAAATTGCTGAATTTATGCCCCGTGATGGAGGTTATTCTGCCTGGCTTCAAGGCAGAGTTGTTGACATGTTTTATTTCCCAATATTTAATGGTCATTATCCAAGCTGGTTTCCATTCTGGGCAAATCAGGAGTTTATATTTTTCCGCCCTGTATTTAATATTGCAGACTCTTCCATAACTATTGGTGTAGGCTATATATTGTTATTTGAAAGATCATTTTTTAAACATCTTGACTAATGTTAAACCTTGAGTGTTTAATGAGTTTTTAGAACGCATTATTAGTTTTTAAATGTAACGATAAAACAGTCGGGGTATTCTTTTGAAAGTTTCTTCTTTAATGAAATTAACTGTGTATCAGAATTGTAATTACCCAAAATAATTCGATATACTCTTTGCTTTTTTATTGTTGCAACTTCAATGAAAACTTCTTCGTTATATTTCTTTTTTAATCCCTCGGCTAACCTAAATACATTCTCGTCGTCTTTGTAACTACCTATTTGAACTCCTTTGCCGCTTGGTGAAACAATGTCAACATTTACTTTATAGTATATTTTATTTTGAAGTTTCTTTTTTGCCGAGGGTTTATTACCCGGCAAATAATCAGTCGAAGCAATAAGCTCAATTTTAACCTTTGCCAGACCTTTTTTAACGATTCCCAATTCCTGTGCTACAGATTTTGAAAGATCAATAATCCTATTATCTACAAATG
>JAUVUS010000089.1 GCA_030600865.1 Bacteroidales bacterium
AAAAAACATTCAAGTTTAAATTATGGCAAAAAAGGAAATCTCGTATAACGAAGCTGTTGCAGAAATAGAAGAAATCTTGCATCAAATTGAAAATGAAGAATTAGATATTGATATTTTATCGGAAAAAGTAAAGAGAGTTTCGACATTATTAAAACTTTGTAAAAAGAAACTTCATCAAACCGAAAAAGAAGTTCAAAAAATATTAGACGATATTGATGGTGAATAAAAAAAGAGCTACTCCGGTAAGGAGTAGCTCTTTAACCTAAACCATCTTACATTAAGGAACTATGCATCAATCTGAAATTCCAATAAAGTTTGCGAAACTTCAGCATCGATGAACTCTTCAAAAAGATCGTGAATGTATGAAATATCTAAAGCATAACCTATACTCATTGTAGCTGTTTTATATATTTCATTTGTAATATGTTTAATCTGATTTTGATTGGCTATTAAAACCTGAATTGGATCTATTTCTTCTACATTAAATTTACCTTGCGATTTTTTCAATATTGCAAGATTATTATTAATGATTTGTTTCATTCGCTTGTGCGAATGAGTTATTGTGGCCAGTTTATGCCCAATTATTCCAATAACTTCACCTGTTTCGGCATTGATTAACGGACTACCGGAATTACCCTGTTTAATATTTGAATCAACCTGTAAATATTTAAAACCATTATCATGTTTAAATGCCGATGAAATAATCCCTGTTTTAATTGCGAGATTATCCCTATCCAATTGATATCCTAATACAGCTATACTTTGGCCTATTTCAATAGTTTTATTTGTACTTAATTTAAGTGATGGAATTTTTGTAAATTCCTCAAAATCCATATTAATAGCTGCAAATGATGTCTTTTCTTTATCGATACCCTTTATAATTCTTTTCTTTAACTCGTTCATTGGAATTTCAATACTTGCATTTTCAGTATATCCATCCGAATTTACAAAACTAATTTTAACCTTAACTGCTTTGTAAATCTTAAATAAATAATCATCGGTAATTAAAAAATGATCATTTACTTTAAATCCTGTCATAGACAGCAACTTAATACCGGCGGAACTATAAAAACTAAGTTGGCAAACAGAACTTTGACATTTATTCCAAACGGATTTATACATGGTTAATAAATTTAGTTGTTGTTATCAATATTAGTTTTTTAAGATTTGCATCGAAAAACTTCCTGTTTTATAAAGCTCTAACATCATTTGATCTGCAATATCCCATTCATTAGTTATTATACTCATTGATTTAGTGATTTTTGAGGGATTGACCGATAAATCATCTTCATCAATTATTATTTCTAATCTAAACTCTGAGTTACTGTTTGTTGACCAATGATTTACAATCCCATCAGGTGTAGAGTAAATCTTCTGAAACAAAACCAGGTTTACTGTTTCAGATTTACTTTTTATATTTACACTTATATTAATTGTATTCATTTTACTTTTAATAGAATAATCTTTCTTTTGTTACCTTTATAAAATATGGTAACATGTTATAAATATGTTCTCTAAAAATATATCGTAATGAATGAAATGAGGAAAACAATAGTTACAATGGAAAATAAAATAAGAACCCCAAAATCGATATTATGCGTTGTAACCATTTTATCCTTGATTGAATAAAATATCTTTTTCATAATTCTTTCTCATTAAATATTTATTATGCTAAAATATATTTAATAATTAATCGTTTTTATATGACTTTTTTATCGTATGGATTTAATAAATTAACGTAGCGTTTTTATAAATTAACGCTTTTTATAAATATTCTATGGTATAAGATTAATTGTTCATTATCGTACATAGGTTGTTTCATAATCGTTCACCTTGTATATAAAATTTAAAACTTAAAAGCCAACTAAATAGTTGTAATACTATGCGTTATACTATATGGCACAATATATGATAACTTGAAAACGAATTTATGTTGAATACTAAAATAAAGTGGGAAAAATGAAATCTATCAGATTAATAATAATTACAGCTCTAACAATTACACTTTCTTCTGCTACGAATGCACAAAAAGTGTGGACATTAGAAGATTGTATTAATTATGCTATTGAAAATAACATTACCGTAAAAAGACAAGAGTTAACTGCTGAATCTGCTGAAAGAACATATTTTCAATCTAAAATGGCAGTTTTACCTAATGTTAATGCAAATGGAAGCCATTTTTATAATTCCGGTAAAGCAATTAATTATGAAACTTATTCATATGTTTATGAATCTTTTCAAGGCGGTAATCTTGCACTAACAACTGAAGTCGCTATATTCAATGGTTTACAGACATTAAACACAATTAAAAAATCAAAATTAGATTTTTTATCGCAGCTTGAAAATGTAGAAAAAGCAAAAAATGATATTACTATAAATGTTTCGACTGCTTATTTGCAAATTCTTTTAAACAAAGAATTAAGAGATAATGCAGAACAACAACTAGATATTACCTTCGATCAAATTGAAAAAACAAAAAAGCTGTTCGAGATTGGTAATGCTGCAAAAGGAGATTTATTACAAATTGAATCCCAGGCTGCCTCAGAAAAAGCAGCCTTAACTAATGCTGAAAACAATTTAAAAATATCATATTTAAATCTCTCACAACTACTTAACCTTGAAGATCCCGAAAATTTTGAAATCGCATTTCCTGAAATACCAGATATAACATTAGCTAATGATATTTCTGAAGTAAGTTCTATATTTAATGACGCAATTGTGGTTCTCCCGGAAATTAAAAGTGCAGAATTACAATTAAAAAGTTTTGAACAGAACCTTTCAATTTCAAAAGGTGCAATAAGTCCAACAATTTCGATAGGATATCAATATAGCTCAAGATATAGTGAATTAACCAATAATCCCTTAGGAACAGAGATTGGACAAGCTACAGAGCCTACCGGCGTTACTGAAAGTGGTGAAAATATATATAATTTTTATTCATATAACACTTATGCAGATTCTTATCCAAGTCTAGATCAAATTTCAGATAATGCAAGTCAAGCTTTTTATATTGCTATTAGAATTCCTATATTCAATAATTGGAACACAATGAATTCAATCAGTCAGGCAAAAATAAACTTGTCTGATTCAAAATTAAATCTTGATTTACAAAAGCAAAATCTTTACAAAAGCATACAACAAGCAAGAGCACTGGCAATTGCGGCAATGGACAGATATGTAGCTAACCTTGAAGCTGTTGAATCTATGCAAGAAGCTTTCAGGTACACAGAACAAAAATACCAGGTTGGTTTAGTCGATATTTTGGAATATAAAACAGCTAAGATTCAATTGAATCAAACAAAATCTGATTTATCACAAGCAAAATACGAATATATATTTAGAACTAAAATATTAGAATTTTATAGAGGAGAGCAAATTATACTATAAACAAAATCATTTTCATGGTGAAATTTTAGGGTTAGTAAATTATTCAACGATTTATTTATAGTTTAGGATTAATAGTTGGTTTTTATTTAAAATTGCTTTCTGCAAGTCCGGGTCTTAACCCGGACTTTTATTTATAAAAAAAGGAGCTAAAAGCTCCTTCATATTTTATACTTAATGTATCTATTAAATTACTTTTTCCAAGCATTTAAATGGCTCTTTTTGTTTAGGATAAAGAATATCTCCTGTATAAGAATACCCTATGCTTTCATACAATTTAATTAAATGCTCACTTGAACTGGCAACATCTAACCTAATAGATTTGTAGCCACTCTCCTTTGCATTTTTTTCTGCAAATTCAATAAGCTTTCTGCCAACTCCCTTTTTTTGCCATGTCGGAAAAACTGCAATACGATGAATTACAATGAATTTATCAGTTTTATTTCCCCATTCAATTTCATCAAAAGCCGACTCCTGCAACTCATCAAATGTAATTGTTCCTATACAAACTCCTTTATTCTTAATAATATATAATGTCTCCTTTTCAACTTCACGAAGTAATCTGAAATAATCAGGATAAGATGTATGCCACTGATAAACACTGTTTTTATTAAAATCTTCAATACAATGTTGTAGTAAGTACATTACTTCCAGAATATTACCTGCTTTTGCTTTTTCTACTTGCATGCTAAAAAAAGAATATATTAATAACAATTAAAAACAAATGTAATCAATTATTTAATTTTCACCTTCAAAATTAATTATAAAAAGTATATCAATTTTAATAAAAAAATACCTATTTAAAATTTAACATAGATTATATCGTTTATTTTATATTATTTAGTAATCCAAAACTGAATCATATAGAATGCACAAATCATTAAAATATTTATTAATTCCTCTTCTTATAGTACAATTATTTTTTTCATGCGAAAAAGAAGAATTTAACACATCTTTTGATGCAAACCTGGTTTTCTCCGTAGACACAATTCTATTTGATACAGTTTTTACTTCGATAGGTTCTGCGACTCAGAGATTTACTGTAAAAAATCCATATAATAAAAACCTTAAAATTTCTTCAATATACCTGGCCGGAGGAGAAAATTCTCCGTACCGGCTTAACATTGATGGATATCCGGGAGTCAGGTTAGACAATATCGAACTAAGAGAAAAAGACAGTCTTTACATTTTTGTTGAAATTACCATCGATCCAAATAATTCCGATCTCCCGCTTGTTGTTAAAGACTCAATTATTTTTTCATTTAATAACAAACAACAAGATATTGATCTTATTGCTTGGGGACAAGATGTAAATATTATTAATGGAGAAATAATTGGAACGGAAACGTGGAGTAATAATAAACCTTACTTGATATATAATTCGATGCTGGTTGATACGAATAGTGTACTGACTATTGAACCTGGAGCGATATTACATTTTCATAAAAACTCAAGGTTATATGTTGCCGGAACAATTATAGTTAACGGCACATATGATTTACCTATTATTTTTCAGGGAGATCGATTAGAAGACATGTACGAAGATATTCCCGGACAATGGGATGGTATTTGGCTAATGGCAGGTAGTATGGACAATGTTTTCAATTTTTCTGAAATTAAAAATGCGATTATTGGAATTCAAGTAGATACGATAGCCAACTTATCAAAACCAACTTTGCTATTATCGAATAGTAAAATTAAAAACATGACATCAGTAGGTATTTACGCCCAGGGATCAACTATTGAAGCATTTAACAATTTAATAACTAATTGTGGACAATTTGCAGTAGCCCTTACCATTGGTGGATCTTACGAATTTTATCACTGCACTATAGGAAACTATTGGGGATTTTCGACCAGAACAACTCCATCGCTCCTACTAAATAATTATTATATAGATATCTACGGAAGAACTCAGGTTAGACCACTCAATAATGCATTATTTGGGAACTGTATAATTTATGGTAATAAAGAATCAGAAATTGTAATTGATGGAAATGATTCTGAAACATTTAACTTCAAATTTGATCATACACTTATTAAAGTTGATTCGGATTTTTCAACATCAGATCCAAGCTATTTCGATCACGTAATTGTAAATAATGATCCTAAATTTAAAGATCCATATAACGGAGATTTTGAGTTGGATACATTATCTATTGCCAAAGATTTTGGTAAATCTGAATATGGTGTTATGTTTCCGTATGATATAAATATGCAAAACAGAAACTCTGATTCAGGATCCGACCTGGGAGCTTTTGAACGTATCGAAAACCCTTGATTATGAAAAAGAATTTAGTAATTATCATTTTAGTGTTAATATTTAATTCTGGATATTCTCAACAAAATAGTGATAGCTATAAGATAATGTTTTATAATGTTGAGAATCTTTTCGACACTTTTGATGATAGTTTAACAAATGATGAAGAGTTCCTGCCCGAAGGTAATCGATTCTGGAATAATTACAAATATTATACAAAGCTTAACCAAATTTACAAAGTAATTATTGCAATTGGGGGTTGGAATCCACCTGCTATTATTGGTTTATCCGAAATTGAAAACAGAAAGGTAATTGAAGATTTAGTAAACAATACTCCTTTAGTTAAGTTTGAATATCAAATAGTTCATAAGGAATCACCGGATTGGAGAGGAATTGACGTTGGACTTTTATACCGTAAAGATTTTTTCCAGCCATTATATTATGAAGCCATTCCTATAAATTTCCCTGATAATCCGGAAAGTAAAACCCGTGATATTTTATATGTAAAAGGCATTGCGAAAAATTCTGACACGCTGAGCATTTTTATAAATCATTGGCCATCGCGTTGGGGAGGACAACTTGAATCCGAAGACCGAAGATTATTTGTAGCTTCTGTATTAAAAGCTAAAGTTGATTCTATTTTTAAATCAAACCCACAATCAAATATAATTATAACAGGTGATTTTAACGATTATCCTGATAATAAAAGCATAAACGAAATTTTGAATGCTTCACAGGAGTTTGATCAAATAATAGATAATGAATTGTATAATTTATCATCATATCTTTCTAAAACCAAAAATATTGGTTCTAATAAATATCAGGGAGACTGGGGAATACTTGACCAGTTTATTGTATCTGGCAGTCTTCTTGTTAAAGAAAATAAAGTTTTTACTTCGCTGGATGATATTTATATTTTTGATGCTGACTTTTTATTAGAGCCCGATGAAGGATATTTTGGATACAAGCCAAATCGAACTTTTATTGGCTACAAATACAATGGAGGATATAGTGATCATTTACCAACTTATATGATTTTACGCTTTAACAAATAAACTATTTAACAATTTAACAATAGAATAGTGTATCCTGCAATCTGCAACTTATTTCTTGGAATTTAACCCTAACTCCTTCCCTTTCTTAATCATAAAATCATAAGCCTCATTATAATCATTTCTAATTTCACCGTCAAGAATAGCTTCTTTTATTGCATTCTTAATATCACCTACAATTTTGCAAGGTTTCAGGTCAAAAGTTGCAATTATAAGTTCTCCTGAAATTGGTGGCTGAAAATTCCTCAAAGCATCTTTCTCTTCAATCTCAATCAGCTTTTTCCTTACTATTTTAAAATTTTTTAAATACTTTTTAACCGTATACTCATTTTTTGATGTAATATCAGCTTCACATAATAACATTAAATCATCGATTTCATCACCTGCATCAAATAATAATCTTCGCACAGCCGAATCGGTTACTATGTCTTGGGATAATACTATTGGACGCATGTGCAACTGAACAAGTTTTTGGACATACTTCATTTTCTCATTCAAAGGAAGTTTCAATCGCTTAAAAACTGATGGGATCATTTTTGCTCCGATATGTTCATGACCATGAAATGTCCAGCCAATTTCTTTACTGTATTGTTTGGTTCTTGGTTTAGCAATATCGTGCAATAATGCAACCCATAACAACCATAAATTGTCAGTTTTATTTTTGACATTATCAACTACTTCGATTGTATGATAAAAATTATCTTTATGTTTTTTCCCATCCTTTGTATCAACACCTTTTAACTTCTGAAGTTCGGGAAAAAACTCACCCAGTAAACCTGTATTTTCCAAAGCCTTTAAACCTATTGATGGTTTAGGTGAAAGAAGAATTTTATTTAACTCATCAATAATTCTTTCTTTAGACAATATACTTACCCGACCATTGTTTTTGTTAATTGACTTATATGTTTTTTCTTCAATATTAAATTGTAATTGAGAAGCAAATCGAATAGCTCTGAACATTCTTAATGGATCATCAGAAAACGTTCTGTCAGGGTCGAGTGGTGTTCTTATTATCTTATTTTTTAAATCGTTTTCTCCATTGAAAGGGTCGATCAATTTGCCATAAGTATCTTTATTTAAGGAGATAGCCAAGGCATTTATTGTAAAATCCCTCCTGTTCTGGTCATCCTCAAGTGTACCATTCTCAACAATTGGTTTTCTTGAATTTTGTCTGTAAGATTCTTTTCTGGCTCCAACAAATTCGATCTCATAATTACCATGACGCAACATAGCAGTGCCAAAATTTTTAAAAACACTAACCCTTACTTTTGGCCCCAGTTTTTCAGCAACCTTTTCTGCTATTTGAATTCCGCTTCCAAGTGCAACAATATCAATATCTTTTGATGATCTCTTTAATAATGCATCTCTCACAAATCCCCCAATCACGAAAACCGGCGTTTTTTCCGATTCTCCAATCTGAGATATAATATTAAAAATCGGATCATTAAGACATTTCTTCATATATAGATATGACAATTTATTAAAATTCATGACAAAATTACAATTATTTGCAGTTAATATGAACTA
>JAUVUS010000116.1 GCA_030600865.1 Bacteroidales bacterium
AAAGCCGGCTTTGAAATTTTTTATGCTAAAACCAATAAGGATATGGGAATTTCACCGCAAAAGTTTCCTTCAAAGTATTATAAAGAACTGGGCAATCTAAAATCCGGTTATGCTTTTGCAACAACATGTTCTGATCAAAGTTTTATAATGGCTAAAATCATGAAGGATGGGCAAGATATTTTTGTAGCCATTTACATCTCAGGGTTTAGTAATTTCTCAATAATTACTCAGGATGTTATAGAGGCTGAGAGCTTTCAGCAAGAAAAAGTAATTGCAACCATCGTACGGGGCAGTCGGGTAATATGGAATGACAAACTTGGTCACCGGAAATTTTACGTTGCAATTAAAGATGATTCTGAAGACCAGATAAAAATTAAAGAAATTGAAGGCGATGTTCATCATAGGTTTTGCAGGCCACCCAGTGGTCTTTCATCTAACGAAATAGTTGAAAACTATGTCGAGGCAATTGAAAAAAATGGCGGTAAGGTACTGGAATCCTCAAATTCCAAAGAAAGTATTAAAGCATTTATGAAAGTGGGACATCCATGGCATGATTTGAAAAATTACGAATATGCAATATTTAAAGATAGGGTCTATAAAACTTTTTTTGGTATGGTACCAACTGAATCAGCAGACCATTATATCATGCTTGCCTTTGGTAATGTTGAATCAAAATTATATTACTCATTGGTGATTGTAAAAACAATACCTATGCAGAAAGGATTAGTATCGGTTGATAATCTTGCAGATGTTATAACAAAAACAGGCCATATTGCCATTTATGATATTCTTTTTGATACAGGTAAATCTGAAATAAAAGATGAATCTGCCGATGCATTAAAAAATATAGCTGAATACCTAAATGCAAATGCAGATAAGCAATATTTTGTTGTTGGGCATACCGATAATATTGGCGATTTTGAAGCGAACATAAATCTTTCAACAGAAAGAGCAAAGGCTGTGGTTAATGCTTTAATTATAGATACTGGTGTTAAAGCAGAACAATTAATACCATACGGTGTTGGCCCGCTTGCTCCTGTTGCAAGTAACACTACCGACAAAGGAAAAGCAAAAAACAGACGCGTTGAAATAGTGGAACAATAAATATACTACTACTGACAACATAACTAAACCACTAGGGATTGAAAATTCATAGTGGTTTTTTAATATAAAAACAAATTACTATTTTTTGTTTATTTGTTGCCGTACAAGTTTTCTTGAAAGCTTATCAACTTCGCGGTTATAATTTGGCGTATCTGAGGCTTTTTGATGCGCCTTAACTTTAATAAATTCAATATTTGTACAATCTATTAAATGAATAAGTTTTTTGATTAAATCAGCGTTTTGCAAGCTATTTCCGCCTTTAGTAATAAAATTTTTAGAAAGTAATTTCTCAGTTCTAAAAGGAATTCGCTCAACATACTGACTATCTGTGTATATCCTTATTAATTTAAATTCCTGAATTTCCTTCAATACATATTCAATTGATTTTATTACAGCAGTTAATTCCATTCTATTGTGTGTTGTTTCTGTTTCATTACCTTGCAAAACAACTTTTTTGTTTTCATTAAAAATTAAAGCTGCCCACCCTCCTATTTTATATTGTGGATTGCAGCTTCCGTCGGTATATATATCAATGATTTGCTTATTCAATTAAACTTATATTTTAACGTACTTTTAACTTGATATGCAAATTGAGAAATCGTAAAATTACTCTCGTATCAATTCCCAAATATCTTCCAGTTTAATAAGTCCATCCTTAGTTTTAATGTATGTCTTTTCATTTTGCTCTACAAATCCATACAATTCATAATAATTATTCCACAGGACTTTGTCTACTTCTTTTCGTAGCCTAACATTATACAAAAAAGAATTTTTTTTATTACTAAAATAAACATTTATTTGCACCCATTCTTTATCAGGACTCACATCGCTAATCTTCATATGCCGAATCTGATGCCCGCTTGCAATAATTCTTTCATCTTCAATATCATTAGGACCGACCAGAAAAATATTTTCCTGTTTTGTTGTAGAAAAATATATATCACCATTTTCCTTGAATACTCTGATAATCCTCTCATTTGTGGAAATTTCATATTCTTTCAATATTTCCTTTCTTTCTCTACTGAACCAAATATCAGAAATGCAAGTATCATCCCACTTACTTCCTTTATATACATCCATGATCTCCAGTTTTAAGATATAACCGCGATAATGTTCATGTTCTACAAATTTATCCACTCTTTCCTTAAATTTATTTTCAAAATCGGCATCTCCGGTACTTTTTATGGATTTTACCTTTTCTATATCAAAAGACAGCTCAAAAACCTGGGTTCCCATTTTATCTTTTAAATGAAGAATTATTGAATCAGGATATTGCAAACACTGAAGGCTTCTTCCTAGTTCTGTCACATCTCCAGGTAAATAATAAGCCACATAAAGGCTTAATTTCAGCGTTTTAGGCCGATTATTTTTATAATACAAAGATTCCGTTTTCTGGTATCCATTGTTTATATGAATCTTTTCCGGAAGGGTGTTTTCCTGTCCAATCAATACATATTCTCCAATACCTTCTCCTCCTACGCCTTCTGCCCAGGCGGTGGTCACATTCTTATCCAAGAGCTGGTAAGCACTATATGCGCCTATGTCACCCCATTCCTCTAAGTTGAGATCTTCTATTTCAGAACTTCCATAAAATCCACCTTCTCCATCATACAAAAACAATCTTTCCCACTTTGCATTTTTGCTTATATCGAGCTCGCTATAGTAAGGTCGTTCTAATTCTTGGATTGGCAAAACTGGACGATCGAATTTCTCAAGCGCCAAAATCACCGTAGTTATTCCGGCCAGTAATATTACGGCCATACACATTGTTTTTGAAATTAAATATCTCATGAAATATCCTCCTATGTTTTCTTGAAAACAAACGTATTATTCTACCACCAATAGTGGCTATTTCAACAAATATACAATATATTATACGGGAAATAAAATAGTATATATTCGCAACAATTCTAATCTTAAACCCTTACCTATGTGGTAATCATAATATATAACAACAAAGGATTAAACTTCAGAGATATCCCTTCGCTTAATTCACGAAGTGCTCAACGAAACTAATAATTCAGATTTAAGGTTTAATATTCTCAAAATAATATATTTGTATTGTTCTATTACTAATTGATTGAAAGTAGTACTTTTATGAAAACATATAGGGATTAAATGTTAAAATACGATACGATTATTGTTGGTGGTGGTGCAGCGGGTTTAATGGCTGCAGGCCAATCGGCCGAATTAGGTGCAAAAGTGCTTGTTTTAGAACGGATGAATCGTCCCGGCAGGAAATTAGGTATTACTGGAAAAGGTCGGTGTAATATAACTAATACAGCACCATTAGCTGAATTTATAAGGCAGGTACAACCTAATGGCAGATTTCTCCGTTCATCATTTTCTAATTTCTTTTCAGATGAATTGATTCAGTTCTTTAATAATATCGGAGTAAAAACGGTTATTGAGCGAGGTGGCAGAGTTTTTCCTGAGGGCGGAAAAGCTGTAGAGTTAGTAAAATCAATGACAAACTGGTGTAAAAACAGAGGTGTAAGTATAAAAACTAATTTTAGAGTTAATAGTTTAATAACAAAAGATGATTGTGTGGTTGGTGTTAGCGGTATATTTGAAGAAAAGGGTAAAAAAGAAGATATATCATTTTTAGCAAATAAAGTAATTATTGCAACAGGTGGAGTCTCCTATCCTGCCACCGGTTCAACGGGTGATGGCTATAAGCTGGCAAAATCGGTGGGACATAAAATAAATCCGGTGTGGCCATCATTAGTGCCTCTTGAAACAGAAGGGACAGTAGCAAAACGATTAAGTGGATTAGAATTAAGAAATATAAAAGGAGCTGTTTGGATTGATGGTAAAAAAGCTGGTGAAGATTTTGGCGAATTGAGTTTTACTGATTTTGGAATTACCGGTCCTATTGTACTTTCATTAAGCAGGTTAATTGTTCCGGCACTAAAAGAAAACCTGTCTGCCCTGCCTGACCGGCAGGCAGGCGACAGGCAAGATAAAGATATTATTTTTAGTATAGACCTGAAATCAGCATTAGATGATAAGAAGCTTGATAATAGACTTTTACGCGACTTTAATGAAAAGGGGAAAGAAACTTTCAGAAATTTATTAAGTGGATTATTACCCAGAGTATTGATTCCTGTTTGCATTCAAAGTACAAAAATAGACTCCGATAAATTAGGACATCAGATTACATCAAACGAAAGAAAAGAACTAAAGAAATGGCTTAAAAACTTCAATTTTAAAGTAACAGGTCATAGACCATTCAAAGAAGCCATTATTACTGTTGGTGGTATTGATACCAATGAAGTAAATCAAAAAACAATGGAGTCAAAACTTATGAAAGGTTTATATTTTGCCGGTGAAATACTCGACTTAGATGCTCCAACGGGAGGATATAATTTACAAATAGCTTTTTCCACAGCATGGACTGCTGCTCAAAATAAATAGCGGTATATAGTGTACGGCCTGCCTGCCGGCAGGCAGGTTTATGGCATACGGTTTATGGTATACGGTTTATGGCATACGGTGAATAATTTATAATAAACCATTCACTATTTCAGTTTATCCTTAAAAACCTTCTTGAATTTTTCAATTTTTGGGGTAATAATAAACGAACAATACGATTGTGATTTATTGTTATTATAATAATCCTGATGATAATCTTCTGCTTTGTAAAAAGTACTATAATCAGATATTTCAGTAACTATTGGGTTATTATATATTCCGGCCTTATCCAGTTTCTTTTTGAATCCTTCTGCCAATTCTTTTTGTTCGTTATTATGATAAAATATTACAGATCGGTATTGTGTTCCAACATCTGCTCCCTGCCTGTTTAATGTAGTTGGATCGTGTGTTTGCCAAAATACTTCAAGTAATTCTTTATATGTAATTATTTCCGGATCGAAAGTAATTTGTATAACTTCTGCATGACCTGTTTCTCCGGTACAGATTTCCTTATAAGTAGGTTTTTTTACTGTTCCCCCGGAATAACCGGATATAGCAGATTCTACGCCTTTTAATTGTTCAAAAATTGCTTCTGTACACCAAAAACATCCTGTTCCAAATGTTGCAAGTTCCATATTTCTATTGTTTTGTGCTTTAAGTGCTTGATTTATAAAAATCATTAAAAATATACTCAATATGTACTTAATTAACTTCATGTTATTTTTTATTTATAAACACACACAGAATAATAATGTTTACTTAATAGTTTTGTACTTTTATGATTGTAACAAGGCATAAGTGAATTATATGAACTTCAGAGAACAATTATTAGCAGAGCTTTCTAAAAGAAATACAGATTATATTGCATCGCTTATTGACAGGGATGAAAAACTTTTCCTTGAAATGTTTGAATTGATTTTAACTAACGAGGAATATATTTCAGGTCGTGCTGCGTGGGTTATAGAAACTATTTGGTTAAAATATCCCGAAATGATCAATCCATATATTAACGACATTATAGATTTCTTACCTAAATCAAAATATGATAATCAAAAAAGGCATTTTTTAAAAATTATGTCTACACGAGATTTACAAGAATTAGATGAAGATCATTTGGGAATTCTAATTGACCGATGCTTTACCTGGCTCGAAGATCCTGTATATCCCACAGCAGTAAAAATGTTTTCAATGCAGATTATATATAATTATGTTGAAATTGAGCCAGCTTTAGCTCCTGAATTAATTGCTATTATCGAAAATCAATTTGAGGATAGTACTCCCGGGTTTAAAAATCGTGGTGAAAAGCTGCTAAAGAAATTGTATCGATTGGTTGATTAAATACTGGAAATGAATTTTTTTATAAAGTCTACTTAATAAAAAAGAATTTCAAAATCCCCTATTGATAGTCATTTAACAATATTTAACTTTTGAAATACGAAAATAATCGTAGAAAAATTTGGAAGTACGAAAACTATCGTATATGTTTGTGGTACGAAATTAATCGTAATGCATCAAAAAGTATAATTATTCGTCTATACATTATGAGTTTAAAAAGCAAATACAATCCAACAGAATCTGAACTGGAGATTTTACAGTTACTATGGAAGAATGGTCCGTCAACCGTTAGATTTATTAACGAAAAGCAAAATGAAGTAAAAGAAGTTGGTTATACAACTACTTTGAAAATTATGCAGATTATGGTAGAAAAAGGAACGCTTGATGTTAATAAAGAAAACCGGCAGCATATCTATACTCCTGCTCTTGATGAAGATGAAACCAAAGGTAAATTACTTGATGGTTTTTTAAAAAAGACTTTTTCTGGTTCAGCAATGAAAATGGTTATGCAGGCTTTGGGTAATCATAAACCATCGAAAGAAGAGTTAGATGAAATAAAGAATCTGATTAAGGAAATTGAAAACAAATCGAAGAAATAATGAGTGTTTTATCAGATTTATTAAGCGATAAAGTTATAACTGCTTTAGGCTGGAATATTTTTCATATTCTATGGCAAGGTATCATAATTGCACTAGTGCTGAGTGTTATACTAAGATTTTTAAAAGGAAAATCTGCTCAAATAAGATACCTGATTTCTTTGGTTTCTCTTTTTCTAATGCTTGGATTATCGATATTTAATTTTACTAATAATTATGATAATAATTTAGATACAGCCACTAATACAAATAGTTTAGATCAATCAGAAAGTACTAATGTATTGCTAATTGATTTAAATAATACTGAGATTAATGCAACATCTAAAGAAGTACTTGCAAAATTTAAAAACAAACTTGAAAATATTGATAAATACTTCCCTTTGATTGTGAACATATGGATTATTGGCATGCTTATTTTTATTGTCAAATTTATTCTGAATTACTTATATACGAACAGATTAAAGAAAATTAAAATTACAAGCATATCGGAAGAATGGCTCGTTAGATTCTTAAAACTACAGGAACAATTAAAAATAAACAGAACTGTAAGCTATATTGAGTCGCAATTGATTAAAATTCCGTTGGTTTTAGGCTATTTAAAGCCCGTAATAGTTATTCCTGTCGAAATGTTATCCGGAATACCTTCGAATCAAATTGAGGCCATTATAGCTCATGAATTAGCTCATATCAGACGAAACGATTATATTTTTAATGTATTACAAACAATTATTGAAACCGTGTTTTTCTTCCATCCTGCTGTTTGGTATATATCATCACGAATTAGAAACGAGAGAGAGAATTGTTGCGATGATATGGCATTAACAGTTTGCGATGGATCATTAGTTTATGCAAAAGCATTGGTTTCAGTACAGGAACTTACTTTGGGAAAGCATTATGCCGCGGTAGCATTCTCAGGTAGAAAAAAACATTTGTTAAACCGAATTAAACGCATGATTATGAAACAAAAAGTAAAATCAAATTTTACAGATAAAATTATAGCAGCAATTATTATTTTATCTGGTGTACTGGCTTTATCAT
>JAUVUS010000134.1 GCA_030600865.1 Bacteroidales bacterium
CCTGAACTCTGTAAGGCTCACTAATAACAAAGATTATGCCGATCTGTTGTTCAATAAAATTCATTTAAGTTCATTAAAATTCACTTTTTGTTTCCAATATGTTTCCAATTTGTTATATTTGAATCTTGATTAAGTTCATTACAAATTATGGCAACAGTTAGCTTTCTTCTTCAGGAACCATATAAAAAATCTCAAAACCCAGATAAGGAATTAGCAAAAATTGAAAACCAAGTCATTAAAAATGAAATCAAGGAAAGAAAAAGTCTGAAAAAAAATTATGATGTTTATCTTAATCACAGAGAAACAAGAATTTATTTATTTCTAATCGTTGATAGAAATAATAAAATAAAGATAAAAACAGACGAAACAATTCTTCCTAAATATTGGGATTTTTCTAACCAACTAGTTAAACCAAACTATATTGGTGTTGGTGAATTTAATTCCAGACTTCTAAATTTAAAAGCTAATGTACTTGAAAACTATAGAAGAATAATTAATGATAATCCTGGAATTACTTTTAATAAAATTGCCAATAAAATAATTGACTTGATTAAAAACAGTCATACCCCTGTTATAACAAAATCAAATCTAAACCAATATATTAAGGATTATATTAAAGATTTAGAATCTGGCAGAATACTTACACCAAAAGGAGAGAAATTCAAAAACGGAACAATTAAAAACTATAATGGATTTAGTACTCAGTTTGACCTTTATCAGGAAAAAATTAAAACGCAATTGGATTTTGATGATATAGACATGGTATTCTACTATGATTTTATAGATTTTTTCAATAATAAAAATTATAGCATAAATACCGTTGGTAGAATGATTAAGAATATAAAAACTATCGTTCGGTCTGCAAGGGATAAAGGAATAACAAACAACATTGAAGTCGAACGCAAAAAATTTAAAGTATTAAAAGCTGAATCTAATCAAATATATCTTACTGAAAATGAAATTGCTAAAATATACGAGCTAGACTTGGCTGACAAGCCTCTTTTAGATGAATCAAGAGATATTTTTATTATTGGTGTTCGTTTAGCTCAAAGATTTAGTGACTATAGCAAATTAAATAAAGATAAAATCAGGAAGATTGATAAAAATGCGTATGTAATTGATATTATACAGGAGAAAGGAGGTGCTTTGGTAACCATACCTATGCACTGGCAAACAAAAGAAATATTGAAAAAATATAATTATTCTTTGCCTAAAGTATATGAGCAAAAAGTTAATAAACGAATTAAAAAAGTTGGTGGCTTAGCTGAAATTAATGAATCTGTTATATACGAGAAAATTGAAGGAGGTAAAAAAGTTCAATATACAAGTCCAAAACATGATTTAATCACAACTCATACTGCAAGAAGAACAGGCGCAACATTAATGTATCTTGCGGGTATTCCTACTATAGATATAATGAAACTTACCGGTCACACTACTGAAAGAGAATTTTTAAAATATATAAAAGTATCAAAAGAAGAAACAGCAAAAAACTTAATTGATCATGCATACTTTAATCAATAAAAAGATAAATCATTATTTAAGACCGAAGTTGATATACATCTTTTTTATAAGATTTTCAAGAGAAACTCGTAATCAAATAATTGTATATAAAATAAAGGCGCGAAATACTATAAAAAGCTATCCTGATTTGGATGAAATTATGTATTTAAATCATCTAATTAAAGATAGGAATCTCAATTATGGTTTTCTATTTTTTTTAAGGAAAATCTTTCCCTTCCTTATTGTTTCAGATTGGCTTTTAGAACACTCTTTTAGAACAGAAAGACTAAAGCAGAGACTAAAACAATTAATTGATGGAGAAATTGCAAATAATTTATTACGAAAACGAATCAGAGAATTAATTGATGAAAAAAATAAATTGAAATTCAAAATAGATGAATTAGAATCCATTATTAAAAAAGCTAAAATAGATTGGTACGGTGATTTAAAACCTATTGTTGAGTTCTTTGCTCATAACAAGTTCACACATATAAATACTAATCCTCCTATTAGAGAAGCAAAAACAGCAAATATTGTTAATGCAATTCAGTTGATATTTGAGGAAGACGGAAAGGAAAATTCAATATTTAAAAAAAGCACAATTGAATCGTATTTAAAACCATCCTTGTATGAATAAATGCTAATCCACTGAAAATCAAATCACGTTTTCTTTTCGTCATTGCACAATAAGGTTTAACTAAGTTCATTTGCTCCAAACTAAATACTTGAGCTATGAACAAAATTGTCTTTTCACCAATTGAACCAAACGATTTAATAAATCAAATTAAAGAATCCATTAAATTAGAATTCTCTGCGCTAAAAAAAGAACTATTAAAAAATAATAATTCTGATAAGGATCTAATAGATTCTGATTCCAATGAACTTATATCCCTTGAGGATACCGCGACTTTTTTTAACGTTGGAAAAACTACGATTCATTATTGGCGTAAACAACAAATACTCCCACCCATATACCGAAAAGGTAGACGAGTCTATTTTAAAAAACAAGAATTAATAAGGAGTTTAGAATCACTTCCCACTAAATAATACTATAGCTATTTTTTAACATAGCAAGCAATGTTATCCGAGGCGGATAACCACTTGCTGAATTAAAATTAATTCAAATTAGACTCGGTATGGCTCGTCCTAAAAAAGAAATAGAAGAACTAAGAATTTATCAATTCACCGTAAGGTTAAATCAAGCAGAATTTTCAACCGCTAAATATTATTCTGGCTTAACTAATCTTTCAATAAGTCATTGGATAAGAAAATCTGCCTTTTCCAAAAAACCTATAAAACCAAAAATAACCCCTATTGCAAAAGAAACTTATACTCAATTAGTAAAACTAGGCACCAATATTAATCAAATAGCACTAAAACTGAATACTGGTAAGTACACAAAAATTTATCGCGATTTATTAGATGTAAAAACACTTTTAACTGAAATCTCAAAAAATCTTTCAAAGTGATAATCAAACAAATAAAAGGTGAAAACTTCACTCCTCTTTGTATTTATCAATTTCAAAAGATTGACAAAAAAGAAGCTAAAATTATTGATAGTAATATGTTAGGAGATTCAGCTTTAAGTTTATCTCGTGAATTTAATATATCTACAGATCAACGACCAAACTTAAAAAAAATAGTTTACCACGCATCACTAAGCATTCATCCTGAAGAGAAACTAACAAACAATCAATTCAGAAAAATAGGGAAAGAGTTCTTACAAAAAATGGGGTTTGGTAATAACCAATTTCTCATGGTTAGACATTATGATGCAGAACACCCACATATACATATTATTTCTTCAAGAGTTAAACTAAATGGTGAAGTTGTATCAGACAAATGGGATTATCGCCGGGCAGAAAAATTAGCACGCGAATTTGAAAAAAAGTATAATTTAAAAGAAGTTCAGAATAGTACTGAAACGGAAAAAAAAGCTCTTTCCAAAGGGATTATTGAAAATTTTAAACGAACAGGAAACCTGCCTGTTAAATCCCAATTACAGGAAGTTGTTTCATCATCCTTAGAAGATTCAAATAACATCAGGGATTTAATTACCAAAGTCAATGAAAACGGAGCCAATATTATATTTCATCATAGTGATAAAAAAATCTTCGGATTGAGTTTTGAACTTGATGGAGTTGCTTTTAAAGCTTCTCAATTAGGAAAAGCCTATTCCTGGAATAAAATTAAAACTAAATTAAAATATGATCATGAAAGAGAATTTAAATCAATTATCCAAACAAATGGTCGAGGAGCGGAAACGAATCTTAGACCAGCAGGTGGACAAGTTGCACCAAACCAACTTGAAAAATATCGAGGAGCTAAGCAATTATTTGATTCCGATAGCAAAATCAATTACAAAGTTGATAAACTTACTCAAGAACGAATCTCTATTAATAAACGAGAATCAGTCAGACTTCAAGATGCTACTGAACAAAGCCAGAAATACGATAGAACATCAGGAACAGATTCTAAGCAAAATGAACAGGATAAAGAACAATCTAAAGATCAAAATATTCCTGACAGCAATCTTAGTAGGAGCATTGTCGAGTCAATTAATGTTTTGGGCTCTATATTTTATGGCGACCAACTAAATAGTCAAGGGGAAGATTATGATTACTTAAAATCACAAGATCAAAAAAAGAAGTTAAAGAAAAAAAGAAGAAGAAAGCGATTATCAAAATAAAAGGGATTGTACCACCAATCCCCAATTTTTTATATGTCTAACCTTTAAAATAAAGATTATGTGTGACAAAGTTAACAAAAACACAATTGAAAATCAATTAAAAATAGCAGAAGAAAGCCTACAGAAATCAAAACTGACTATATTAAGAACCGCAAATAAATGTCTCGAAGAAGCAAAATGTTTACCCCCATTACAAAAAAACTTCGGCACTTTTTGGTTTACAGGAGAACTCGTAATATTAGCCGGAGATACTGGTGTTGGAAAAACTCTTATTGCAGTTGAAATTATTGATGGAATTACTTCTGATAAAAAAGTAAAAATCAATCAGAAAATAGATGTAACGTATCCAATATTATATTATGATTTTGAGCTTACGGAACGACAATTTTATGAAAGATATAAAAATTTCAAATTCAATAATACTTTTTTTAGAGTTGTTAGAAACGAGAAGTATGAAGGAAAATCGTTGTTCTCAGTTGATGTCATAATAGAGGACCTTGATAAAACTGGGGCAAAAGGAGTAATTATTGATAATATTACTGAGCTCGAAAGTAAAACAACACAAGATGCAGAAACAGCTAAAAAGATAATTAATGATCTTAAAAAACTTCGTAATAGAGGCATATCAATTCTAGTATTAGCACACACTCCAAAAATTCAACGAGGGATTCCTATTGATATAAACCATTTAGCTGGATCAAAATATTTAGCAAATTTGGTTGATTCAGTTTTTTTTATTGCAAGATCTTCAGAAGAAATAAAATACAGATATATTAAAAATTTAAAGCCAAGAAGTACTGAGGACTCCGACAAAGTTGTAATAATTGAAATAAATAAAAGGGAAAACTTCCTGGGATTTGATTTTGTTAAAATGGATTATGAAATAAACCATTTACAAACACCATACTCATTAGAGAAAGAGAAACTAAAAGCCCAAATAGTAAGCCTTAGAAATGAGAAGAAATCTTATCGAGAAATTGAAGACGAATTAGGTGTCCCTAAATCAACAGTTGAAAGATTATACAAACAAGCTACTGATAAGTAAAGTGTCCCACTTTAAAAAATGGGACACTAAAGCCTAAAGAAACACTAATGTTTTTATAATCAGACCATTAAACTGCAAACCATGCCTTCAATGAAATTTACTAAAAAGAATAGATACAATGCCGCACCTCTTTGTCCATGCGGGAAAAGCAATAAAGATGGTAAATTTGTCCCATTTGAGATAAACGGGACACCATCTAAAAAATATGGACATTGTCATTCTTGTGGAAAGACATTTCATCCTGCTGAATACAAGGAAATTAAAAATTACAAGCCGATTCAAAAATCTGTCCATCAAAATGCAAAAAGCGTCCCACTTTCAGAAATGACAAAAACCTTAAATAATTATTATAAAAACAACTTTATACTTTGGTTAAGCTCTATCTTTCCTGAAGATTTTAATAAAGCTATAAAAAGATACAGAGTTGGGACATTAATAGATCATTGCACACTTTTTTGGTACATAGATATAAAAGGACAGGTTCGAACAGGGAAAAGAATTAAATATAATTCACTGACAGGTAAAAGAGATAAAAAGGTTCCTATTTATAACCTTTTCACCAAAGAAAATGGATATTCACTTTGTTTATATGGTGAACACCTTTTGAAACAAAACTTTCACAAAACCATTGCATTAGTTGAAAGCGAAAAAACATCAATTGTAGGAAGTATTTTATTCCCACAATATATGTGGTTAGCTACAGGTGGTGCCAATTCATTAACTATTGGAAAGGCTCAAGTGCTAAAATACAAAGACGCAATATATATACCTGACTGCGATATAGCCGGTAATAATTCTATTATAAAAGTTTCGAATATCTTAAAAAAAGTAAAATCTAACTTCTCTATTTTGGATAGTTTTTCTAAAAATTTTAACCAAGGAGAAGATATCGTTGATCTACTCTTTAAAAATCAGAATACAATCATAAATAACTAAAACCATAAATTATGACTAAAATTATTTCAATTGCAAACCACAAAGGTGGAGTTGGAAAGACAACTACAACAGTAAATTTATCAGCAGGACTAAATCTTAAAGGTAAAAATATACTATGTATTGATCTGGATCCACAAGCAAACTTAACTCAAAGCTTAGGTATATATAATTATGAATACAGTATTTATGATTGCTTAACCCAGAATAGTGATTTGGTTCCAATTAAAATTAGAGAAGATTTTGATATTATTCCATCACATATAAATTTATCCGGAGCTGAAATAGAACTAATTAATGAACCAGGAAGAGAATATGTCCTTAAAGGCTTATTAAGCAAAATAAAGACTAAATATGACTTTATATTTATCGACTGTCCTCCATCTTTAGGTTTGTTAACTATCAATGCTTTTGTAGCATCCGATAAGTTATTAATTCCTTTACAGGCGGAATATTTAGCCACGCAGGGACTAGCAAAACTTATTGAAGTTATTGAGAAGGTAAAAGAGCGTATTAATCCTGAGTTTGATCTAGGAGGCGTTATCCTTACTCAATTTAATAAAAGACTTGTACTTAACAGAGATATTGCAAAGAGCGTAGAACAACATTTTGGTACAAAGTTATTTAAATCTACTATTCG
>JAUVUS010000235.1 GCA_030600865.1 Bacteroidales bacterium
TATTAAACTAAAATTATGCAGGTGTTTATTCAATGCTCATTAGTTTATTGTAAAGCACTTTGTCTTGTTTTTCTATCAATCCGCACTAATATTATTTATGGAGTACGAACCGAAACGAACCGACCAAAGGGAACTCATGACCGAAGGGAATAACATTCTTGAGCTCAGCGTACCTAATTTATTTTGTTTTTTTGCGTTAGTGCAAAACACCAGTGCCCTCTGAGAAATCTGGACTGGCTTTGGAAGTGTATTTGCTCGTGGGGCTTGCCAATATGCATGCAAACAAGGTTGGCAATTAATAACCCCCTCCAGTTATATCTCTAACTGATGGGGGTTATTAAAAACCTGTAATAATTTACGGAACCTAATTGCAAGGTTTCTTTGGAAGATTGTTTATGTCTGGTTTGTAGTAACGAACTACAAAATAGTAAGGTTCACCTGCATTAACCGGCATCCAGTAAGTACCATCTTTAGGATCTTCAACGCTAAAAGTGATGGTAATATTTCCATTCTCATCAGGTTTGGTGTTGTAAGCATTAAACAGGTCATTTTTGCCGGGAATCGTGTTTCTGGTTATGGCGCTGTAACGTGTAACCGACCAGAATAATTCAACTCCTTCAGGTTCATATGGTAAGGTAAAAACTTCTGTTTTATCGCCCATAAGTACTTCATCGTTACAGTTGGTGAAAAACGGTCCATAATATGCATGATGAACAGGAAATCCCAGATGGCCAACAATTGCAGCAGCACGATACTCCGGATCGTTACTATTTGGTTCCTCACTATCAATAGGGCCGAACATTCCAATATTGCCCGTTACACCAAATTTAGGAGCAACAGCACCGATATATTTACTCACACGAATGTAATCCTCATTACTAAAATTGACTGAAGCCTCTAAAATCTCCTTGTTTTGTGGATACACATCGTGTGTTTCAAGAGTGTGTTTTATCGGATTCTCAATAATAAGTTCTTTACTACCGACGGCGGTAAGTTTGATTTTCTCCTGTATAGCCCATGCATTTTTCATGTCTTCAGCAGTTTTTACCTGAATTCTTATAAACAGGTGAGGGTAGTTGCCGGGACTCTCAATTACAGTTGAACCTTCAGGAACTTCCATGTGTTTCCCTTTACGTACAATTGTATATTTTCCCTTTGGGTGAATCTCATCGTAAATGGTGTAATGTTCCTGATCGGTAATATGGATTGAGTAATAACGACCTTCTTTAATTTCAGGATATTCAACCGTTACAGGTCCTTCTGTGAGGTCAACCACAACTTTAGTGTAAATGTGGTCTAAGGCAGGTGTAACAACCGGGTCGGTTCCTTCGGTTGGTAGTTCTTTTGTGTGAAATAACTTATTAGTTCCACCTGCCTGTTTTGCGGTTGTAACCATATATACCATGTGGTGATATACTTTAAATGCCATTAAATCAGCATCCGAAGGCTTTTCAAGAGTTGCGCTAACTTCTGTTTGTTCAGTACCCTTTTCTTCTTTTGTGGTTTGTGTACCAAACGCCATAAATCCAAAAATTATGGCTATTATAATTGTTAATCTTAATAATGTTTTCATCTTTAACTATTTTAAATTATGTTAATGTTATAAATGTTATTATAGACCTATTTAATTATTTTAATTACTGGTGGTTGCCAAGTACCATCTAAAATAGCTTCTTTTCCCCAGTAAGCACGAATGTAAAGAGAGAAAACGCCTTCAGGTGCTGGTAACCAGTTAGATTCTAATTCAACACTTGGAGCTTTTGGTCCGGCATAAAGTGTTAATGAACCATCTTCATTAAATTGCAAATCTTTATTTTTCGTACCTAAGGAATAGCGATTTAACTCGTTAACCTCAAATAAGTGATGCTTATTATAAATGGTTAACGACCAAAAACCGTTTACCGGAGGCAATTGCCCCTTAGGAAAAGTAATAGTATAAATATTATTGCCTGCCATTTGTTCTCCTTTTGTATCATTATCTGTATAATAATATTGTGTTTCATTTGAACGGTTTTCAAACATATTTGATTTTGCACAAGCTGTTCGCATAAAGTAATCGAAACCCCATATTGCATTATTTACAGATCTGTTCCATCCATTTCCTGCAGGTACACCATTGTGTTTCCAGAGGAAAAGCGGTGCAATAACTTCTTTTTCTGTGGCTATTGCAGCTTCAACCAATATTTCTTTAATAGCAGGGTCTTTTTCTGCTGCTGCCAATACTTGACGAATTGAGGCATAAAGAGCTTCTTCACCCGGCATTGGAGGTACTAAATCCATAACACCACCAAGCTGTGCAAAAAATGCTTTAGGTACTACCCAGCTTCTTTCACCTTCAACTTCGGGTGCTGGATATTCTGGTGTTTCATTCCAATCTTTAATTTTTATTTTACCGTCAAACTCAGTTAAAGGATATACATTTATTTGGTTTACAATAGGCTTAATCGCTTCGCGGTCTTCATCGTTGTCATTTAAAAAAATACGAGGTCCGGCAAAACAAAACTCTGTAGATGGTTGCATAACAGCGGTAATGCCTTCAGGAGTTTTACCATCCCAGTTAGGCCCAACCAATAAATAGAAACCTGGTTTAGTCCCATACGCTTTGCCCAGCTCTCCAAACTGATCGGTACGGGCATCATAAAGTGCAACTACCCAAAAGCGGTCACCAAAATCAGGGAGTTGCAACACAACTGGCTCTTCGTCAAGCGAACAAAAGGCTGTACCATAAACTACATCCTGGTTAGGGCAGGCCACAAAACTTTGATTAGGCTTTACATAGTCGTTAAGCATAGAAAGATATCCCCGGGGAGCTACAGGAATCACACCTCCTAGTTTGCCGGGTTCCGGCGCCTGGGTTATACCTGCCCTGCGGTTGTGGCTGTTTACTATTGGCCAACCCCAAACATAAGCCATTCTGGCAATTGTTTTTACATATTCCGGATGCATAATTGCACCTTCGGCCAAAGCGATTTCATTCACTTTAAAATTTTCTTTTTCAGAAGAATTAGTCAAAGCCTCGTCTTTTGGCTGAATTTGATTGCATGAAATTAGACCAATAATCATACTTAATGTCATTAGTTTTTTCATATTTTAGTCAGATTAAATAAAATTGTACTTTATAAAAAATAAATTAAATATACAAATAGATTTTAGAGTTGGCAATAAAGCTTTCTTCTTATTATTTTTTTGGCATGGAATAACAATTTTTCTTATCTTGCTATCTTATAAATAAATACTGAATGCTAGTTTATTGTTATGCTATTATGAATAAAAATTTACACTTAATACAAGTAAATGGATTTAATCCAATATTGAAGGATTTAAAAGAAAAGGGATGTAATACCGATAAGCTTATTAAAGAATCAGATTTGCATCTTTTTAATCTTGAAAACCCTTTAGCTTATGTACCTGCAAAATTGGTTTATAACCTTTATGATGAAATTAATAAGTCATTAGGCATAAATAATTTTATTGATGAATTCTCAGATTATTATCAATTGATTGCAATAATGCAACATGGAGAACTTATGGCTTATGCGCCTGATGTGCTTACCGCTTGTCAAATTGCAATAAAGTATGACCAAATTGTCTTTACAAATGAGAGGTTGTTTTTGCGCACAAATGGCAACAAAAGTATGATAGCATCTTATTTTATTGATAATCCAGAAAGTGGACGTGAAAACGTCATTTTTACTAATATTGCACTAATGCTGAATACTTTCAGGTTAAAGTTTGGACATGACTGGCAACCCTATGATTTGTATATTCAGCATGATAAGGTTCCAAATTTGGATAAACTAATACCCAGAAAATCTGAAACAAATGTTTTTGTAGATCAAGAATTTACGGGTCTTACCTTTGACACTTCTTTGCTGAAATGCCCAATGCTCAATCCTGTTGAACAAAATTCAGGCTCCTCATTAATCAAGCCCTTAGACACGTTATCCTCGAAAGTTGAGAGCCTTTTAGATTCTAATCACCACACAAGACTGCCAAGTATTCATAAGTTCTCAGAGGTTTCAGATATGTCTTTACGAACATTTCAAAGGTCATTAGCCGAAGAAGATACTAACTTTTCTCAAATTATTGAAAACTGGCGCTTTAAAAAAGCTCTTGAATTTCTTGAAAATACTTCAATTAAAATTAAGGAAATTAGTCAGCGTTTATGTTACTCGAATGTATCTAACTTTGAGCATGCTTTTCGTAGGTGGACGAATACTCATCCTCTGCATTATCGCTCGAAACTCTAATTTTTTTGTTTTTAACAAACTGAAGTTAATATTAAACTAAAACTATGCAGATGTTTGTTATTGATTTTAATTATTTATTGGAATTATACTCAAGAATATCACTTGGCTGACAATCTAGTTCACGACAGATCGCTTCTAATGTAGTAAATCGTATTGCCTTGGCTTTACCACTTTTTAAATTTGAAAGATTAGACATTGTAATATTAATCCGTTCAGACAATTCTGTTAATGACATTTTACGTTTAGCTAGCATTACATCTAGGTTTGTTATTATTGGCATTGTTCACAAAGTAATTAAACGGTTAGTTCATGTTCTTCCTTTATCTCTGCGCCTCTAATAAAAGCTTTAGCCATTGCAAAAATTAAAAATCCAAGGAAAATTGTTCTGAAATCAAGATTAAATTTGGCACGAATAACAACATTGGCTAATTCAATATTATTTGTTATGTGAGACTCTATTAAATAACTAACTAATTCAGGTAACAAAGCTAAGACCAATATTGTATAAGCAATTTTCTTAATATATTCTCCATTACTTCTGTTGAAAAAAACTCCGGTTTTCAAACTCGAAAATATTTTGCGAAGCAAGTAAATAATATATATATATATGAATGTGTCAATTGCCACACTTAATATTCTGAAAAAAATAATATTTTGTTTGAAATCCGAGATATGTAGTCTACCAATGCCATTGCTTAAAAATGCAGTATGTTTAATTCCATCGTTCAAATTAATATCCCCAAGGTATATTCTTGAGAATTCAACACTAAA
>JAUVUS010000121.1 GCA_030600865.1 Bacteroidales bacterium
TATTATACTCTTCAAGATAATTCATAACTTCGTTAAGCACCTGACGATACATTACCTGCTCTTCTTCAGATAATTGCATAGCTAAATTATCTCTCATAGCATATAATTGCTGTTCTTTTTGTGCAAGTTCCTGTTGTAACATTTGAGCTTTTGCCCTTGTAATTAGCCCTTTAGTAGCTTTATCTTGAAAATCACGAACTTCTTTCTCAAAAGTTCTTGACTGAATTTGCAATTCAGCTTCTGATTCGTTTCTCTTTTGTATTAACTCATTATTTTTATCAATAAATAAATCATAATTTCTTACTAATGTATCTATATTAACATATGCAATAGCATAATCTCTATCAATTTCCTGCACTGCACCTTCTTCACTTACTTCAGATTTTGTTGTTTTATTTCCTGAAAAATGTAAAAAATAGATTCCTGCAACAGCAAGAATTAAAACAACATTTAACCAAAGAGATAATTTTTTCATAGTTATTTAATTTAATTTTTACTCAATATTTTAACAAAGCAAATATAATATTTTAACAAAGCAAATATAATCGAATATAACACACAGTAAAAAGTTTTTTTGTTTTTTTAACTATAATTAATAGATAATCGATCTAAAATTTGAGATTCATAACTCCTTGACCTATCGTATAAAGTTTAATGTCGTATTTTTTAAACACCTTTGTGAATTTTCGTGTCTTAGAGCCTTGGTGGCAAGAATTTTACGCCACTAAGACAAAAAGACTCTAAGATACACTAAAAAATACAGCAACAATCGTCCTTTATCGTGTAAAAAGCATTTCTCTGTATTTAGGGAATGGCCAAATCTCATCATCAACAATCAGCTCAAGCTTATCTACGTGATACCTGATTTTTTCGAAATATGGAACAACAAGTTTTGAATATTCAGGAGCTTTATCACGAATATTCTCTATCGTATTTGCTTTCTTCCTTGCTTCAATCATTTCATCAACTGAATCTTTTATTATAGCAATTCGTTCGGATATTTCGCTAATTGTATTTAACTGAGGCTCTGCCATTTTTTCATAAACATCTTTAGGATAAAGTTCTTTTAATCCACGTACATTAGCTATAAGAATATTTTGATATTTAATTAAAGTTGGTATAACATGATTCCTGATTAAATCACCCAACACCCTTGCTTCAATCTGAATTTTCTTGGTATATATTTCCAATCTGATATCATACCTGGCTTCTAATTCACGATTAGTTAATACCTGCGATTTTTCAAAAACATCTTTAGTATGTTTGGATATAAACGCTTTCAAGGCTTCGGGAACATCAGATATATTTGACAATCCACGTTTAGCTGCTTCTTTTATCCAATCTTCACCATAACCATTCCCCTCAAATCTTATTTTTTTCGATGCAATGATGTATTTTTTTAAAATCTGAAAAATTGCTTCATCCTTTTTAATACCTTTTTCGATTAAAGCATCTACTTCCTTTTTAAACTGAACCAGTTGATTTGCAACAACTGTATTTAAAGTAATCATTGGTGAAGCTACATTTGCAGACGAACCAACAGCACGGAATTCAAAACGGTTACCCGTAAATGCAAATGGCGAAGTTCGGTTACGGTCTGTATTATCCAATAAAATTTCCGGTATTTTACCAATATCCAGTTTTAATTCTGTTTTTTCATCAGGCGTCATCTTTTTATTAGTAACTCTTTTCTCTAACTGATCTAACATACTGCTAAGCTGCGAACCTATAAATACCGACATAATTGCAGGTGGGGCTTCGTGAGCTCCCAGTCGATGTTCATTTCCTGCAATTGCAACACTGGCACGTAAAATGTCTGAATAATCATGAACAGCTTTAACTGTATTAATCAGGAATGTTAAAAACTGCGTGTTGTTTTTTGGAGTTTTACCTGGCGATAACAAGTTTTTGCCATTATTGGTCAACATCGACCAGTTATTATGTTTACCCGATCCATTAACTCCCTTAAATGGTTTTTCATGAAAAAGAACTCTAAAATTATGACAACGGGCAACTTTGTCCATTAAAGTCATTAAAATCTGGTTATGGTCGACAGCTAAATTTGCTTCTTCAAATATAGGCGCACATTCAAACTGGTTTGGAGCAACTTCATTATGTCGTGTCTTAACAGGGATACCTAACTTATACGCTTCTATTTCAAAATCGACCATATAGTTTTTTACACGATCCGAAATTGAACCAAAATAATGATCGCTTAACTGCTGATCTTTTGCCGATGAATGGCCTATCAATGTTCTTCCCGTTAAATAAAGATCAGGACGGGCATTATACAGAGCACTGTCAATTAAAAAATATTCTTGTTCCCAGCCTAAAGTAACATTTACTTTTTCAACATCTTTATCGAAATACTGACAAACATCAACGGCTGCTTTATCCAAAAAGTTTAGTGACTTAATTAATGGCGTTTTATAATCGAGTGCTTCACCTGTGTAAGCAACAAAAATTGTTGGAATACAAAGTGTATTCCCATACACAAATGCCGGCGATGAAGGATCCCATGCTGTATATCCACGAGCCTCGAAAGTATTACGAATACCACCACTAGGAAAACTTGAAGCATCGGGTTCTTGCTGAACCAGCATCTCACCCTGGAAATTCTCGATTACTCCTCCTCCTTCAGCCGGTTCGAAAAAGGCATCGTGCTTTTCGGCTGTTGATCCATTTAAAGGATGAAACCAGTGTGTATAATGTGTAGCTCCACGGTCAACCGCCCATGCTTTCATTCCTATGGCTACCTGGTTAGCAATCTTTCGGTCGATACGTATTCCCTGATTTATTGATTCAACAACATTTTTATATGCTTCATGAGATAAGTACTCTTGCATTTTGTACTTATCAAAAACATTTTCTCCAAAATATTCGGAAGTTTTCACCGATGGAAGTGTTACATCAACAGGTTTCCTGTTTAGCACTTCTTCAATTGCTTTAAATCTGATAGTAGCCATGCTTAATTTTGAATTATGAATAAAAAACTCTATTTATCAGCTCAAAAGTATATTATTTTTTCTTATACCCCTAATTTTTTACACTATGTTTTGATTATTTATATCTTTTTTAAATTACACCCTTGTAATTTTAGTGTCTTGTTGGAATATTTTAATATTTTTATAATATCCATAAAAAAAGTCCGGCTATCGGGAGCCGGACTTTCAATTTTCACAAAAAATATTTTATTTCATTATCTCTACATAATATTTATAGAAATAAGGAATCGTATTAATACCATTATAAAATTGTTCCAATGGATAATTTTCGTTTGGAGAGTGAATAGCATCAGACTCTAAACCAAATCCCATTAATACGGATTTAATTCCTAAAATCTTTTCAAACTCTGAGATAATCGGGATACTACCACCACTACGAACAGGAACAGGTTTCCTTTTGTAAATTTCTTCGTAAGCTTTTTCAGCTGCTTCGTAAGCCGGTAAATCAATCGGGCAAACATAAGCCTGGCCACCATGCAGGGGCTTAACATTTACTTTTACATAATCAGGGCCGATTTTTTCAAAATGCTCTTTAAACAATTTTGAAATTTCTTCGTTATTTTGATTCGGAACTAAACGAGTAGAAATTTTCGCGTAAGCTTTTGAAGGAAGAACCGTTTTAGCACCTTCGCCGGTATATCCACCCCAGATACCACAAACATCAAATGATGGACGCATACCTGTACGCTCATTTGTTGAGTATCCTTTTTCACCCCATAGTTCTTTTACGTCAATTGCAGCTTTATATTCTTCTTCATTGAATGGAGCTTCAGGCATTTTAGCTCTTTCAGCATCAGAAACTTCCAAACATCATCGTAGAAACCCGGAATGGTAATATGACCATTTTCATCAACCATTTCTGTGATCATTTTTGCCAACACATTAATTGGATTAGCAACTTCACCACCAAATATACCAGAGTGAAGATCTCTTTCTGGGCCAGTCACTTCAACTTCCCAGTAAGACAATCCACGTAAACCTGTAGTAATTGAAGGTATATCAGGAGCAATCATTCCTGTATCAGAAACTAAAATAACATCAGCCTTAACAAGATCTTTATTTTGTTCGCACCATTTTGAAAGGCTTGGCGAACCAATTTCTTCTTCACCTTCTATCATGAATTTCACATTACAAGGCAAAGAATCTGTTTTTACCATTGCTTCAAAAGCCTTAATATGCATATACCCTTGTCCTTTATCATCATCAGCACCACGAGCCCAGATTTTACCATCTTTAACAACCGGCTCAAAAGGTTTGGTTTCCCATAAATCGATCGGATCAACAGGCATTACATCGTAGTGAGCATATACCAACACTGTTGGTTTTGCAGAATCAATTAATTTCTCAGCAAAAACTACCGGATTACCATCAGATGGCATTACTTCTGCCTTATCACAACCTGCAGCTAATAAAGCCGCTTTTAAAGCTTCAGCGGTTTTTACCATATCCGGCTTGTGATCTTGTATTGAACTTATTGAAGGAATTCTGATCAACTCGAATAATTCCTCAAGAAATCGATCCTTATTCGCTTCGATGTACTGTTTTACTTTTTCCATTTTATTTTGATTTTATAATTAATAATTTCTTTTAGGAAGGGCTAAATTAATACTTTTCAAACTTATTCACAATCTTCTGATTGTTCTGAATACTCAATTTCTTTTTTATATACTTCCACAGTCTCCAATAATTCATCATACCATTCATTTCCATATTTACGCACTAAAGCATCTTTTAAAAACTCGTAAGCTTTCACTTTCTTCTTAGATCCATATTTTCGGGCAGGATCGCAAACATTCCAGAAATGATAATTCAAGGCATCCATATCATCACCAAGTTTTTTAATTCTTATTGGATATAGGTGACAGGAAATTGGTTTACGAAAAGGTATCTTATTTTTAATAAAAGCCTTTTCAATTCCACATTTTGCTATACCGTGTTCAAATATTGTATAAACACATTCTTTACCATTAAGTAATGGAGTTACTAATTCTCCATCTTTTTTATCAATTACGGTATACCCAACTTTTTCAATCTCCTTTATCGATTCTTCTCTGAGGTATTTTTTAAATTTTGGATAATATTGTTCAATCGATTTATCTTCTCCATCTTCCAGTGGAGCACCAGCCTCACCTTCGACACAACAATGCCCTTTACAACTATCCAAATTACAAAGAAAGTTTTCTTCGAGTAATTCTGTTCCAACTATACAGTTGCCCACCTGCATCATAAAGTTCATATACTTAATATTATTCGATTACTAAATTTTTACCGGTCATTTCTTCAGAAGCATTTATTCCCATTAATGACAATATTGTTGGAGCAACATCAGCTAAAATTCCATTCTTAACAGATTTAAATCGATCCGAAACTAAAATAAAAGGAACAGGATTTAATGAGTGTGCTGTATTTTCTGAGCCATCAGGATTTATAGCGTTATCGGCATTACCATGATCAGCAATAATTATTGCTTCGTAGCCATTAGCCTTTGCTGTTTCAACCACCTCGTTCACACACTGATCAACTGCTTCAACGGCTTTTGTTATCGCCTCATAAACACCGGTATGACCAACCATATCTCCATTTGCAAAGTTCAAACATACAAAATCAGCTTCTTGCTTTTTCAGCTCCTCAACTATAGCATCCTTAACCAAATAAGCACTCATCTCAGGCTGCAAATCATAAGTTGCTACTTTGGGTGATGATCTCAAAATTCGTTTTTCGTTTTCAAATTCTTTTTCGCGTCCCCCGGAAAAGAAGAATGTAACATGTGCATACTTTTCTGTTTCGGCAATACGAATTTGTTTTTTACCATTACGAGCTAAAATTTCGCCCAGTGTATTATTCAGGTTTTCTTTATCGTACGCAATATGAATATTTTTAAATGATTCATCATAGCGAGTCAGGGTTACATAATGCAAAGGCATTGTTTGCATTCCATGTTCCGGCATATCTTGCTGAGTTAATACAATGGTCATTTCACGTAAACGATCGGTACGAAAGTTAAAGCAAATAAGCACATCGTTTGCTTGAATTTTACCAACAGGACTTCCATTGGCATCAATTTTTACAATTGGCTTAATAAACTCATCGGTAACACCTTCGTCATATGATTCCTGAACCGACTTAACTATATCAGTAGTTTGCTTTCCCTTACCTTGAACAAACAAATCGTATGCTTCTTTGATTCGCTCCCAGCGCTTATCGCGATCCATACCATAATAACGACCAACAAGCGTTGCAATCTCTCCATTCGAATTATCTAAATGATTTTGCAGATTTTGTATAAATCCCTTTCCACTTCGCGGATCAACATCACGTCCGTCGGTTAATGCATGAACATATACTTTATCCAATCCATGGTCTTTTGTTAGATCACACAATTTATATAAGTGCTTATCAGACGAATGAACACCACCATCGGAAACCAATCCAATAAAATGAACTGCTACATTATTTTCTTTTGCATAATTAAATGCTTTTATTAAAGCTTCGTTTGATGCAATACTGTTATCTTCTACAGCTTTATTAATTTTAACCAAATCCTGATAAACCACACGGCCCGCACCAATATTTAAATGCCCTACTTCGGAGTTTCCCATTTGTCCTTCAGGTAAGCCTACATTATTCCCTGAAGTTTGCAATTGCGAGTGTGGGTATTTCGTGTATAAACTATCTATATAAGGAGTGTTTGCATTATAAATTACATCCGATTTTGTTTTATTTCCTATCCCCCAACCATCAAGAATAAGCAAAATAACTTTTTGATTATTATTCATTTTATCTCCTTTTTTTTCATTTTATTTTAGAACAAGTACTTTCGCAAAAAGTTCTTACAAAATTATCCTTTTTTAATTCCTAATAAAATTATTGAGTTCATAAAAACAAAAAAGAGAACAACTCACAATTAAGCCATTCTCTTTCTCTAACCCTAAATTTACTACCTAAAAAATTAACCCTAAAATCTATTAACTATATTGTTTATTAAGCTCTAAGCTTTATGTTATTCAACACCTCCAATTGAGTGAAAATAAATTAATTAATTCCTCAAAAGGGCTGCAAATGTAATCAAGAAAGTAATATTCCCAAATAATTTTTTTAACTTTTTTATATGATTTACAACATGTTTTTAACGCATTGATTATGTGTAAATTACAGAGTTATTAAATCAAGTATTTTTCAATCCATCAAATATTAGTTGTTTTTTAAAATTAATAATTCATATTTGTCAAACAGTTAATTAAAAAATTTAAAGATGTCAGCAAAAGTAAATGTATTTAAAAAATTCCCACGGACTTTCTGGATTGCTAACTCAATGGAGCTATTTGAACGTTGGGCATGGTACGGATTTTTCATGCTTTTTGCAAA
>JAUVUS010000142.1 GCA_030600865.1 Bacteroidales bacterium
GAGACTTTCAACACGCTTAAAAATCATTGCATATTACCATCTGGACCTGCATATAATGCAGTAACTTCATTTTTCAGTGTACCTATATTAAATGTAGCGGTCCAGGTTATATCTCCTGTTAAAATTCTACCTACGATACCAATTTCATGTCCAGAATTTTCCATTTCCCCAACATTCCTTAAAATTTCAGTAAACCCAGTAGATCCTGGAAGCGGAGTATCAAGAAGAAGATCAGTAGTCTTTTTATTAAAATATTGATATTCAATATGAATTCTATCTCTAAACAGACCAAAATCAAATCCTGCATTTATCTGACTTGTAGTCTCCCATGAAAGACTAGCATCACCAATAGTATTAACATGAACACCAGGATTACTTCCATATGGTTTAGATGTAACTGCAGAACGAGCAGCGAAATTACCAATACCACTTTCGTTACCTGTTACACCATAACCTGCTTTAATCTTTAATTCACTAATATAATCAACATTAAGAAAATCTTCATTATGCACTTTCCAACCAACAGAAACAGCAGGGAAATAACCAGTGCTGTTATCCGCACCAAATTTTGATGATGCGTCAGCTCTAAGGGATGCATCTAACAAATATTTATCTGAATAAATAAGTCCAACCCTACCAATTGTTGAAAATAGTCTATTTTCTGTTTGACTACCACCATATCCAGAAGCTTCAGCACCAGAATCCGGCCATCTATACATTGGAGACGGAAACTGATTAGCCTGAGTGTTTGTAAATATTGACGTATGGTCTTGATATTCAACGACTAATAAAGCATTCACATTCAAATCTCCATAATCTTTTAGGAAAGATAAGTTAGTTGAAGTTATCCAACGATCATAAGTATCAGCATTCATAAAAGCTTGACCTTGTGTTGAACTTCCTTGCGATGTTGTAGCAGGATAATATCTTCTTTCTCTAAAATCAATTCTATCCATACTAAAAGTAGAATTAAAAGTTAATCCTTCAATAATAGTTGCTCTAAATCCTGCACTACCAAGAACTCTAAAATTATTAGATACACCATCAATTTCATGTGCCATTTGAACAGGATTTGAAAATCTAAAATTATCCATGGTGAAAATTCCATTTTCGTCATAAACATCCCATCCAGGTTGTTCTAAAACAGCTGTTGTAGTAGGAGCAAAAATATTATTATCTCCATTAATTCTATTAACTTCTTCCTTAGAGATTGAAACATTACCAAAGATTTTCAACCATTCAGTAGCTTGTTGATCAACATTTAATCTAGCGCTTTTTCTATCATAATCTTGTCCAATAAGAACACCTTCTTGTGCAAAAGTTGATACACCTAAATAGTAAGATGTTTTATCATTTCCACCGCTTACACTTAAAGATGATTCCCAAACAGGTGCATTATCTCTATAAAGCATATCAGCATAAACATCATATGGTTCATCAACTACATCAGCATAGAAATCAGCCAATTCAGCATCAGCAGTAGTTAAATCAGGATCACTTACCCATCCGTTAGCCCAAGACCAGTAACTTGTATTGCCTATTCCTCCATTATACATTGCTAAGTCAGCAAATTCATAATATTGTCCGGTTGTAAACACCTTGTACTTATTAATTGGATTCTGGATACCATAAGTAGTTCTGAATTCAATTTTAGCATCTCCAGATTTACCTTTCTTTGTTGTAATAAGGACAACACCATTTGAAGCTCTTGCTCCATAAATTGCAGCAGCTGATGCATCTTTCAAAACTTCTACAGACTGAATATCAGCAGGTGATAAGTTTGTAATACCATTACCTCCTTGACCACCATATACATCATCATTCATATTACCTGTAATAATTGGAACTCCATCAACAACATATAATGGCTGATTGGATCCTGATACTGTAGTCACACCACGGACACGAACAGACATTCCTTGTCCAGGTGCTCCTGAATTCTGAGATACGACAAGTCCTACAACGTTTCCTTGTAAAGCTCCATCAACAGAAGCTATTGATACCTTTTGCAGTTCTGTTGCATCTACCTTCGATACTGAAGAAATAAGGTTCTTTTTACTACGTACTCCATAACCAACAACTATAACCTCGTCCATTTCAAGTACTTCAGATTCAAGAACTACGTCTATTACAGAACGACCATTGATAGGTTCTTCCTTAGTTGCCATTCCAACAAAACTGAAAACCAATACTTGAGTTTCACTTGGAACAGTTAAAGAATACTTACCATCAATATCTGTAGTTGTACCAATTGTAGGGTTCTCTTTCACCACAATAGATACACCGGGAATTGATAAACCGTCATCTGCACCGGTTACCGTACCCGAAATTTGCATTTGTGCTGTAGCCTGAAAACCAACAAACAGCAAAAATGCAAAAAAGATTGATAATTTTTTCATAGATTAAAATTTTAAATGATTAATTTTAGGATATATAAAAGTATGTATGGTATTCAATTAGAATTAATTCGGAAATTTTAAGATGAAGAATTTATGAATAATCTTAACTATTTATGAACCTAAAATTTTAAACAATTCGAAAATGAGATACCATACAAAACTTTTTAAAATTATTATGAAAGTAATAGTGTGTATTGTTTTAAAAAAACAAAGTCTATATGAAGTCCTGTATGCAGTATATTCAGACCGTTTAGAATTATATTATAGGTTGGTATTAAAATATCATGCTTACGTGGGTAAACGCTTTTTGATGTAATTATTTCAATGATTATATCAACATACCAAATCGGCTAATCTTATGTTCTATTTGGTTTGTAGATAATAAATTGTTTTTGTAGTATCTTTAGTGCTTTACATATTCATTTCAGGATCTAACCAATAGTAAATATAAAACGTCATTTAACAAACGAATGCCGACACCTATTCGGACACCAATCCTATATTTATTGTGCTAATAATCTTATTTATAATTACATACAAATTTGTCTCGACTCCCGCCAGCTCCACCTTCGCTCTACGAAGCCTTGGCGAAGTAGAGCTCTGCTCTATTCTTCAAGGACTTCTTCGAGCTTACGCTTGCGCCGAAGCTTCAGCGCAGGAGCACGGCAGACGCTGTCCACTTTTAAAAATTACATTATGTGGTACGTATATATTCTTAAATGTAGCAATGATTCTTATTATACCGGATGCACATCAAACCTAAAAAATAGAATAGAACGGCATAGCAATGGCCAAGTCCATTATACAAAAGATAAATTACCAATAAAACTTATTACCTACACCGCTTTTCAAGACAAATACAAAGCATTTGAATTTGAAAAATATCTCAAATCAGGTTCAGGTATTGCTTTTAGGAATAAAAGATTAATATAGTCCGAAATCTTCGATTTTTAGGATTCTCGAAAATTTTAATCTAAAAACATCCACCATTTAGGTGAACAATTCGGTTAACAAAAAGACAAATTTCAAACTCCAACCACTGGCAACAAAAACAATTATTGCCAATAGTTTGATTTATTTTAGTATTTTTTCGTAATTATTACCGAATTTTGGTACTCTTCTCAAATTCTTACTATAACATGCTACTTTTATTAAAGTGTGCGAACGGACTTAATACGGAGTTAGTTCGGACTTATTACAGAATTATGAGAAAAATATCAATTACATGCATAATCACATTATAATATGAAATTTAAAGCTTTTTATGCTTTATAAAGTATTTTTTACATCAATATCACATTATAGTGTGATATTTGGTGTTTTTTCAAATCAAAACATCATTAATTACATTAAAATCACAATATATTGTGATTTTAATTGTGTTTTTAAGTTTAATTCAATAATTTCACATTAAAATCAAATCACAATGGAGTTATTAGAAATAGGAGAACGAATAAAAGAACGCAGAAATGCTTTAAGAATAAATCAGTTAAATCTTGCAGAGATGGCAGGGGTTAGTAAAAACACCCTATACAAAATAGAAAGGGGACAAGCTAATCCAACCATAGAAGTTCTTAAAAAGATAGCAGATATTCTTGGTTTAGAAATAAAACTCGAAGTAAAAAAGTAGATTAAGAAATGCTAAAAGCAAAAGTATATAGGAATAGTCATTTGGCAGGAGAACTTATTCAGGAGAATGCAAAAAGTTACGTGTTTCGGTACAGTGATTCTTATTTTTCAAATGATTCTTTACCGGCAATAAGTTTAACATTACCAAAAACTCAGCAGGAATACAAATCAGAATTCCTGTTTCCTTTCTTTTTTAATATGCTTTCTGAAGGGGTGAACCGTAAACTGCAAAGCAGACAATTAAAAATTGATGAAAAAGATTATTTCGGTTTATTAATAGAAACCGCAAAATATGATACCATAGGAGCAATAACGCTTAAACCTGATACAAAATAATGAACTTAGAAGAAATAAAATATTGCCCGGGTACTTTAGCAAAAGGTAATAGTAAATATAGTCGAACCTGTTTGCGCAGGGTTTTTAATGGAAAAACTGTAAGTCATGTGTTGCCTTATAATTCGCCACAAACAGATGAAGAAGATGATGATAAGTTTGTAGATAATCGCAAACGAATTTCAATATCGGGAGTTCAAGAGAAAATGTCTTTGATATTGGATAAAAACAAATTGAGATTAACTAACGAAGGCGAACAAGGGAATTATATTTTAAAGCCAATACCAAGGGATTTAAAGAAGGTTGATCAGGTTCCGGCTAATGAGCATTTAACAATGCAAATAGCACAGCAGGTTTATAGCATATATACCGCAGAAAATGCTTTAATATTTTTTAAAGATGGCAAGCAAGCATATATAACTAAAAGATTTGATGTTAAGGAAGATGGTGGTAAGTGGGGTAAAGAAGATTTTGCTTCGCTGGCAGAAAAAACAGAAGAAAATGCAGGAGTAAATTTTAAGCATAATTATAGTTACGAAGAAATGGCAGAGCTATTAAAGAAACATGTTCCTGCATACATGGTTGAAGTTGAGAAACTATTTAGTTTAATTGTTTTTAATTATTTGTTTTCGAATGGAGATGCACATTTAAAGAATTTCTCTTTGCTAGAATCTCCTAATGGAGACTATTTATTAAGTCCTGCCTATGATTTAATAAATACCAGAATTCACGTGGATGATACAGATTTTGCTTTAGATAATGGACTTTTTAAGCTTGATTTCAAATCAGAAGTTTACAAAAAGTCTAATCATGCTAGTAAATATGATTTTATAGAACTTGCAAAAAGAATGGAAATAAAGGAAAGCAGAATAGAAAAACTTTTATCTCCATTTCTTGAAAAACAGCCATTGGTTGAAGACTTGGTTAGTCATTCATTTTTAGATGAAAAAACAAAAAGAGCATATTTATTACATTATAATACGAAAAGAAATTATCTAACTAAAGAATAAACAAATGGCTTTAAGCTGGAATGAAATAAAAGATTAATATAATTCCGAAATTATTCACTATTTATGTGATGTATACGATTATTAAATCAAAGAACTATCTCTTAACCGAATTCTTAATTTATAATTAATATATCACTTTTTACAAGCTACATATTTTGAATTATTTTTTGTTATATTTGGTATGTTTTTTATAACCTCAGTTACAAAAAACATTACTTTAACTTAGATAAATACGATGCAAGGATTGATTACATAGTGGGCTGTTAAAAAAATTTATCAGGTTGCAACTAAATCGAAACAAAATTAATACCCAATACATATTCACATAAATCTAAACTACAAAAAAATGAATTTTGAATACACAGAAGAGCAATTAATGGCTCAACAATCAGCGAGAGATTTCGCTCAAAGAGAATTAAAATTAGATGTAATTGAGAGAGATACTAATGCAATATTCCCTACTCAACACGTTAAGAAACTGGCCGAATTAGGTTTTCTTGGAATGCTAGTTGATCCAAAATATGATGGTACAGGCATGGATACAATCTCTTATGTTTTAGCTATGGAAGAAATATCAAAAGTTGATTCTTCGATTGCAGTTATAATGTCTGTTAATAATTCCCTGGTGGCATACGGGTTAGAAAAATATGGTACCGAAGAACAAAAAGAAAAGTATTTGAAACCAGTAGCTCGTGGAGATAAAATAGGTGCTTTTCTATTATCTGAACCAGAAGCAGGTTCTGATGCCACAATGCAGCGAACCACAGCTGTTGATATGGGTGATCATTATCTTGTTAACGGAACTAAAAATTGGATAACAAATGGGAATTCAGCCTCAACTTATATTGTTATCGTTCAAACTAATCCTGAAAAAGGACACAGAGGAATAAATGCACTAATCGTTGATCGACATGCAGATGGGATAAGCCTTGGACCACACGAAGATAAAATGGGGATGAGAAGTTCCGATACACATTCAGTTATGTTTACTGATGTTAAAGTACCCAAAGAAGACCGCATTGGAGAAGATGGTTTCGGATTTAAATTTGCCATGAAAACGCTGGAAGGCGGAAGACTTGGAATAGCAGCACAAGCATTGGGACTTGCATCCGGAGCATATGAGTTAGCTTTGAAATATTCACAAGAGAGAAAGGCTTTCGGTAAAGAAATTATCCATCATCAGGCAATTGCTTTTAAATTAGCGGATATGGCTACCGAAATTGAAGCTGCACGATTTTTATGTCTAAACGCTGCCTGGCTTAAAGATAATAATAAGCCTTATGGTACTGCAAGTGCAATGGCAAAATTATATTGTGCAGAAATGGCCATGAAAGTAACTACTGAAGCAGTCCA
>JAUVUS010000043.1 GCA_030600865.1 Bacteroidales bacterium
CAGCAGGTTTAACCCTCAGAACAAGGGAATTGCTTAGAGCGTTCGACACAGAATTAAATGATACAATAGAAACAAGGGGAAGGCTTGTTGATGGTGGATATGTTAGTCCGCTACCCGGAACAGAAAGCGAAGTGCAGGCAATTTTTAAACAGTTCGACGAAAGAGGTAAAAAGGTTTTAGTACAAATTAAGAAAAGTGCTAATGAAGAATTTTTAAAATCGAAGGAAGTAGAAAAATATAAATATTTGCATTTTGCCACACATGGATTTGTGAATACTGAAAAACCTGAGTTATCGGGAATATTACTAGCACAAGACTCAACACTTAACGAAGATGGAATATTATATTCAGGTGAAATTTATAACCTGAAATTAAATGCCGATTTAACAGTTCTCTCTGCTTGTGAAACAGGTTTGGGCGAAATAAAAAAAGGCGAAGGTTTAATAGGGCTAACACGTGCTTTGCTTTATGCCGGAAGTAAAAACATAATTGTTTCATTATGGAAGGTAGCCGATGAATCTACATCTGATTTAATGATTGATTTTTACAAAAATCTACTGGAGGAAGAACAAGAAAAACAAGAATTTTCACAAGCATTACAAAAGGCAAAGCTAAAAATGATAGATGAAGGGAAATATGCTCATCCATTTTACTGGTCACCTTTTATTCTTATTGGAAAATAATTTTCCCTGATATATTTTAGTATGGATGATTGGAGAGACACCACTGCAACATTCCATTATTCCATTCTTCCAGTTTTCCTTGTTTATTAATATGTGATTAATCCGATTTATCCATTTAAATGATAGTAGATTCAATTTTACAAATTCATCCCCTTTATATCTTTGTATAAATCAACCGCATACAAGTCTGTCATTCCGGAAATAAAATCAACGATGGACATTGCTTTTTTGTAAAAACTGTGCCCTTCGACACTAAATTGTGAAGGTAAAATAGAAAGGATTTTCTCTGAATAATCGCTGTCGGGACTAAAAATCGCCGTAATAAATTCATCTAAAAGTGTTCCCAGAACATTAAATCCTGTTAATTCAATTTTCACAACCGAACGATGCTTATAAATATCTTTTACAGCAAGCTTTTTACATGTTTCAAATGCTTCCTTGCTTTTTCCTTGTAAACCTTTAATAAGACTTTGATCATATTTACCTTCGAGTATCAGATCGTGGTTTTTAATAAAAACATCTGCCGTTTCTTTTGTCAACTTTCCGATTACCGATGCTCTCAGATAGGCTACTTGCTCATTTATATCTGTTACTTCCTTAAAAATTTCATCTTTGTTTTTTAAAAACTTTTTATCCGTTTTCTCATCGAAAAAACCCAGCAATAAATCAAAAGTCGTTTGGGTATCCAGAATTCTCAGTTTATGCGCATCTTCAATATCCATTATTTCATAACAAATATCATCGGCAGCCTCAACTAAAAATACCAAAGGATGACGAGCAAAACTCAAAGGCTCATCACTCAATTTTTCCAACCCTAGTTCATCTGCAATTTTTAAAAATATTTCTTTCTCAGCCTGAAAATATCCGAATTTCTTTTTACCACTTAGCATTGCATCCGAGCCATAGGGATATTTTATTAAACTTGCTAAAGTTGAATATGTAAGAGCAAAACCGCCCGAACGCCGACCTTTAAACTGATGTGTTAACATTCGCAGAGCGTTTGCATTACCTTCGAAATTTGTTAAATCGGTCCATTCTTCTTCGGTAACAACATTTTGTATTTTTTTGCCCTTTCCTTCAGCAAAATATTTCGAAATAGCTTCTTCTCCTGCATGGCCAAACGGAGGATTTCCCATATCATGAGCTAAACATGCTGATGAAACAATAGAGCCTAGTTCATTAAGAATTTCTTTGTTTTCAATATCATCTCGTTTTCTCAGTTCCTGTGCAATCAGATTTGCCAATGACCGGCCAACACTTGCAACTTCCAGACTATGAGTTAATCTGTTATGAACAAATACACTTCCCGGCAATGGAAAAACCTGTGTTTTGTTTTGCAATCTTCTAAAGGGTGATGAGAATATGATACGATCATAATCACGTTGAAATTGTGAACGAATCTCATCCGTATTTTTAAATTCGCGGTTTTCTAAACCAAGTCTTTTTGCGGAAAGTAATTTATCCCAGTTCATTCTTTTTAGTATTAAGATTTAAGTATCAAGATTAGTTTAAATATCTACTCCCAGAAATATTCTTATTAAATACCCGATTCCAAAAGTAAATGCAGCAACACCCATACTTATTATAAACATTTCCCAGAACCGTTTCCTGAAATTCAGATCTTTTGCAACAGAAATATAATAATTAAAAAACAGGATTACTAAAACAGCAAAAGACATGGTCATTGCTAAACAAACAAAGTAATTTGCAAACAGAAAATAAGGTAGAATTAAAATGATTACAGTAAAAACATAAGCCAATCCTGTGTAAAACGATGAAGCTAAAGCATTACTCCCATTACCTTCCGATTTAGTCGATAAATATTCAGATGCCGCCATAGAAAATGAAGCTGCTATACCGGTAATTAATCCGGCAATAGCAATTAAACGCGTGTTTTGCAATGCAAATGTTAACCCGGCCAAAGTACCTGTTAATTCAACCAGGGCATCATTAAGACCCAGAACTATCGAACCAACATAATCCAGCTTTTTTTCTTCCAGCATATCGATTAATTCCTTTTCATGGATATCTTCATCATCAACAATCTGCTGAGCTTCAGGAATAAACTCGCAGGCTTTTTTATATGCTTCCTGAGCTCCTTCTTCGCCTTTCTCCATCAGTTTAATTCCGAATGTAATACCAAAAATACGGGCAATCCAGTAAAATTTAAAAATCTTCAATTTATTTGGTTTTACTTCAACTCCACTATATTCTTTCCAAAACAGGTAATGGCGCATTTCATCATCGCCAATTTCCTGGAGTGTTTCAGCATTTTTCTTGCTTTTTTCCCGCCTGCCGGACGGGCAGGTTTTCCTTGACAACCTGGAATAAATATAATATTCCGTGATTTCGTTTTTCTGAAATTGTTTGATTAATTTAATCTGATCGGGATTTAAGTTTCTTTTTTGCATTTTTTTACTCTTAATTATAATACAAATTTAGCCTGAATTATGTTGCAAATATAACTAAAACAATGATTTCCGTTGAGCTACTTCGTGGTAAAAAATATATAACCACAAAGTTCACAAAGGGCTACACAAAGGCTCACAAAGTTTATGAATTAAAGGTTAGAAAAAGAGAAGTTAAAAAGTAATTTACCATTGATGAGCTTAGTTTAAAAAGGTGCTAAGCGGCTAATTTTATAAAATACTGCAAAATTAGCAAGCTTATTAGCAAATCCCTGCCTGCGGCAGGCAGGCGCTAAGCACCTAAAGTGCAATTGTTTTAGTTTTTATATCAGGCTCATTGATTAAAAAGATAAACCAAGAAGTATGTGAAAACTGTCAGCAACATCGCCATAGGCTTTCATGGTTACTCCTCCTAAAATATGTCTGGTAAATTTGTAGCTTAATGAATATCGCTGGTAAAAATTATAGGGTTTATATGGTGCATAAATGTACGTTCCCCAATATTGTGATAAATCGAATTTGCCAAATAGTAAATGATGTCCGATTAATCCGGATATTTTTTGATGGTCGTCAGATAATCCCTTTCTTGAAATTTCTTCTTTTGCTCCGCCGTCATTTATATATTCAAATCCGGCACTAAATCCGTTTACTTTGCTTATGGTTCTTCCTGCCAGACCATATAAACCAAAAACATATGTTGTTTCTTCGGGGAAATATTCATTTTCCTTAATCTTTTTAACCATTCCAAAAGTATATATATTGTAAAAATACTCCGGAACAAATTCTTTTTTTACACGATCGGGAAATATGATTTTCCCTGATGGATAATAATTTAGTCCAAGTCCAAACATCGGGAAATTCATTCCATAATTGGGTTGCTTAACTCCTCCGTTCGAAATATGATTATATTTAGCATAAGCCATTAAACTGTATTGATCGTTTAACTTAAAATATGCGTTAACATCAATATGAGTAATGAAGTTTAGATGAGTAGAAAAAAAAGTGTTGTCAGGATTATCTTCTGAATCATAAATTTTATCCATGTAACTTACTCCAAATCCCATTCTTGCAGAAAATAAAAAACGATTAGACCGGATAAAAAAAGGTTCGGCAAAACCAATCAAATTGTACGAACTTCCAACAATTTCCGGATTATCGTAGTTTATGTATAAAAAAGATATTCCTGCTTTCGAATAGCAATTACATTGTTGCCAGTTTTTGTCTTTAAGCATCAGCCACGAATATTCTAATTCCAATCCAAAAGGATTTGTATGAGTTAAATGTTCGACCTTACTTGAATGCGGAAGAATAATACCATATTGTGGTTTAATGGCAAGGCTGGTCGGATTATTTAGGTCATCTTGTCCACTTATATTTAAATGGTTAATTGTTATAAAAAATAAAATCAGAAATTTATTCCTGATCATTTATATCAATTTTAAAAATTATTCGTAATTCGCTCAGGTACCGCATCTTTATGAACTAATATTGTCATTGTTTTTAATCGAACATAAGCTTCAGATGCGTAAAAATATCCGCCTAAATCATTACCATCTTTCCCCCAGGAATTTTTTACTTTATAGTATTTCGTGCCGTTTTGATCTTTGGCCATACCCACAATGTGCATTAAATGATCGTCGGTAGTCGCATAATTATCAAAACCTAATTGATGCATTTCAGGAGTAATAACTCTTTGCTTACCCGGCTTAATAAAAGCTTCAGCAAATTCATCTTCAGTCATATCATCCCATTCTTTTTCAGGAACTATTGCTAATCCTTTCTTATGTTCAAATCCATAATCACTAACATCGCTTGCCCAGGCTATCGAATAACCATTTAATAATGCATTATCCAAAATTTCAATTAAATCATCAAGTTTAACATTTTTAACTAATCCATTCGACCAGTTATCCGGTGATTCAAAAACATATTCCGTATAATACGGATGATGCATGTACGAAGTGAAGTTTAGGTAATCTGACGTATTAATACCCAGAAAATCTTTGAAACTTTCGGGGGTATATTTTTTACCCTTATATTCAAAATCTGCAGGAAACTTTCCTAAATAAGCATCTAAAACGCCCGAGATTGCGTCTTCCCAAACAGTCGATAATTTGTTCCCCTGAACCAAAACATCAACCATAGCTTTTAGCACTTTATCCATTTCTCCGTGATCATGTTTTTCGGGATTTACCTTTAAATCGGGATAAACATCTCGTGGAACAATGCCATATTTGTCAATTACATTGATCATATCCCAACCTTCAGCGCCCCCACTAAAATTGAGGCCTCCATGATATCGAATATATAATTTTGCATGATCCTGATAAGCGCAACGAACAGTAAACATTTCCGAAAGGTCAAATTCTCCTTTTCCCATACGTATTAATTCGGTTTCAATAAATGAAGTTGTTCCAAAGCTCCAACAAGTTCTGGTACGAGCCTGGTTTTTAACAGATGTTGTTGGGATTTCTTTTATTATTTCAAATTCCTGGAATACCGGCTGTGCACAAATATCTAACGAAAAAAGAATAAATAATACTATAAATATATTCTTGATAAATCGGTTTTTAGATTTCATTTTTAATGGTTTTAAAATTCATTCTGCAAATTAGTTATAATATCATCAAAATAAAAAACTTAGCAATTAATTCATGCATTTCTATTAATTTATCTAATCATTACAAAAATTTATTTTTCTGTATTACCACTCATTACAATACTCATTCTCAAATTATTAACAGCTATAATGTTTTTTTTTGATTAAATTCTTAAAAATTGTTTACAAACCTGTCAACCGTAATTTTTTTGTTCGATATTTTTTACTTTATTTGCAGCTTTGTTTTTATTGACTAGAGGAGGATGGAAATTAATGGAATTTGAAAGAAGATTAAAAAATAGAACAATATTTACAGTAATGATTGTGCTGTTTGTATTGTGCGCTCTATATTTTACACTTGGCATTAAAAACCAAAAACAATATATCGACTGGCAAATTCAGAAAGAAAACGAAATTGTAAATATTGAAATAAAAAATCTTCTTCAAACTACAAACCAGTTATATCGCGATAAGATTCAATATTTTGTTAATAATCCTGAAATAAAAAAAGAATTCCAGTCAAACAATATTGATAAATTATATCGAAGAATCTTCCCTTTTTATACTATCTTAAAATCTGAAGATCCGTACCATTTTGTTGTTAGTTTTTATACAAAGGATAACTGTTTAGCATTAAACATGGAAACCGGATCGGGTAATATTTACAAATCGGCCGCTAAAAGTTCAATTGTTTTTGCAGCGAATAAAGAAAAAAGAAAAAAAACCGGATTCGAATTTGTTAACTCTCTTTTATATTATAAAATAGCTGAACCTGTTGTAAATAATGGAGAATATATTGGCTGTATAGAATTTGCTATTCGTGAAAATGAGATTGTAGATCACATAACAAAAAAATTTGATGTTACAATTGCCAGCTTATTTAATACTGAAAATTTAAATCAGGATATTCTCAGCGAATTTAAATCGTCTGTTGTGGATGATAAATACCTGATTCACTCCCTGTTTGACAAAGAAATTCTTGCTGAAGTTGTAAAAAAGAACAAGTCTCTCACCTCCGGTAAATTTAAATTTAACGAAAAATATTATTACCTGGATGTTATAAATATTGAAAATAGTTTCCGTAACGAGGGTTTTGAAGGAGTTGTATATACGCGTGATATTTCAGTTCTTCAAAATCAATTTCAGGCAATATTATACAGATCATTTCTTATCATATTTTTAATTCTTATATCTACATATATTATTCTGCACTTTTCGTTTAACACTTTAATTCACAAAGTCTTTAATTTGCAAAATTCTCTGGATAAAAGACTTGCACAAAAAACAAAGGAAATTATTAATACGAATGCCGAATTAAACCAGATTTTTAATACTACCGGTAATAGCATGCGATTAATTGATTCGGACTTTAACATTCTTCGTGTTAATCGAACGTTTACTATGATGTCAGGTATAAGTAAAGAAGATGCTGAGGGCAAAAAATGTTTTAATATTTTTCCGGGTCCATATTGTCATACTGCCGAATGTCCTTTGAATCAAATTAAAAATGGAGAAGACAGAATTGAACAGGATATTAAGAAAAAGAACAAGCAAGGTAACGTTATCCCCGGAATTTTAAATTCTGTTGCATTTAAAGGTCAAAATGGAGAAATTCTTGGGATAATTGAAGATTTCAAAGATATTACTCAAAGAGTTGAGGCAGAAGAAGCCCTGCAAAGAACAGAGCAACGGTTTTCTATATTCATGGATAATCTTCCATTGGGTGTGTTTATTAAAGACGAAAACTTCAAGTCTGTATATTTGAATAAATATATGGACCACATGTTTTCAAACAATAATTGTAAAAATAAAACACCAGAAGAAATTTTCCCTAAAGAATATGCGCAACGTGTTATTGAAGAAGATAAACGTGTTTTAAATGGTGAAGTATTGGTTGTTGAAGATCAGCTTCCCAATAAACTTGGCGAATTAAAATCATACCAAACTCATAAGTTCCGTTTTAGAGGAGTAGATAGGTCATGGCAAATAGGAGGGATATCATTAGATATTACTCAAAAGAAAAAAACGGAATACGAGTTAATTAATGCTAAAGAAAAAGCCGAGGAAGCAAATCGCCTAAAAACAGCATTTCTGGCTAATTTATCGCATGAGATTCGAACTCCTATGAATGCAATTATTGGGTTTTCTAATCTGCTTCTTGATGACGAAATACTGCATGAAGAAAAAGTAAAATTAAATAACCTTATCAATGATAACAGCCAGAATCTTTTAAAACTTATAGATGATGTAATTGATATTTCAAAAATTCAGTCGGGTGATATACAGCTTAATAAAACCGAGTGTTATTTAAATAAACTGCTTTTAGATCTTTATGTTTCGTTTAGCATTCAAATTGAAAATGATCCAAAAAAAGACATTCACCTTTCAATGCATAAAGGATCCAGAAATAAAGATTTCTCTATTATTACCGATCCAATAAGATTGAAACAAGTTCTGTATAATTTAATTGAAAATGCTATTAAATTTACCATTAAAGGATTTGTTGAGTTTGGTTATACTATTATCGAAAAAGAAAATCAAATTCAATTCTATGTTATTGATTCCGGTATAGGTATATCAAATGATAAATTTGATATGATTTACGATCTGTTCCGACAAGCAGACGAATCTTTCACACGCGAATATGGTGGTACCGGAATAGGCTTAACTATAGCCAGAAAAATTGTAGATCATTTAGGTGGTGATATTTGGGTTCAGTCAACTCCTGATCAGGGTACAAATATTTATTTTACATTACCTTACGAACTTAGCGAATCGAAATTTGTAAAAGCTGAAGAAAATATCGAGAACGTTTTTGACTGGCAAAACAAGGTCGTTCTTGTTGCTGATGATATTGATATTAACTATAAATTAATTGAAGAAATTCTCATCCCTACAAAAGCCAAAGTCCTTTGGGCAAAAGACGGGAAAGAAGCTGTTGATCTATGCCTGAACAACGACAATATCGATCTCGTGCTGATGGATATAAGGATGCCGGGCATGAATGGTTTCGAAGCAACCAAAAAGATAAAAGAACATAAAAGCGAGTTAACGATTATAGGACAAACCGCTTTTGCTCACGATAACGATCGAGAGAAATGTTTAAATGCCGGATTTGATAATTATATCTCGAAACCTATTAAAATTGAAACTTTACTTACTACAATAAATAAAGTCTTTTCTAAAAATTAATTCTTAATTCTTGCGTTATTTAATCAAAATCATTATTAATGATTTGTTATACTGCAACTTAATTTCTTAATTTTTATTACATTTGTTCCGATGTATGAACACTTAACAAATCAACATTGTAAATTTTAATCTAAAATTATTACATTTATACATTCAAAAAGTTAACAATAAAAAACAACTATCATGATCGCAACCTACATTCAGGATTTACTTGCCACAAATAATAGAGTAATTATTCCAAACTACGGGGCATTTTTGGTAAGAGCTACTTCAAAAAGCAAGGATGCGAAAACTTTAGAAGAAAAGCTAAAAGATATTTATTTTAGCCCATTTCTTAAGTTTAATGATGAGCTTCTCGAAAAGTATATCATTAAAAAAGAAAATATTACTAAAGAGCAAGCAGCCCAAAAAATCACACAATTAATTGAAGATATTAAAAAAGAACTTGAACAGGAAAAACCATATAGAATAGAATGATTTGGTCAGTTTGAAGCTGATAAACAGGGGAAAGTTCAGTTTTCAATAGTTACAGAACCTGCCCGCTTGTCTGCCGACAAGGCAGGTCCGGCAGGCGGGAAAGCTGAAAAACCTAAACCTACCGAACAGGCAGGTGGGAAGGAAAAGAAAGCTGAAACAAAATCAACTAAAAAATCAGAACCAAAGGCTGAGGTAAAACCAAAAGCCCAGGGAACAAAAAAGGAAGCTGTAAAAAAAGAAGAAATTAAGCAAGAACCTAAACCTGCTCGCTTGTCTGCCGAACAGGCAGGCAAGGCAGGTCCGACAGGCGAGGAACCCAAGGCAACACCTGCAGCTGCACAAACTAAACCTATTTACAGCTATAAAAAAGAGAAGAAGCCTATCAACAAAGGTCTTGTGTGGTCAATTGCAATAGGACTACCTCTTGCTGCAATTTTTATTTGGGCTCTTTTAAATTTCGAAACTGTTAAAAAAGTTTTGAATAAGGAAAAAGTAAAAACAGAAAAAGTAGATCAGAAAAAGAAAACTACTACAAAGAAACCTGTAGCCAAAGCTAAAACAGATCAAACAAAAAAGGAAACTACAAAAGCTGCCACGGCAGACGGGAAAGAAACAACTGCTAAAGCCGAAACTAAACCTGCTCGTCCGGCAGGCGAGAAACCTGAGGTTAAGAAACCGGCAACACCACAAAAGAAATATTATATTATTGCCGGTAGTTTCAAGAATGAAAAATATGCAATAACTTATTTAAACAAACTTAGAACTGAAGGTTATAATGCGGAAAAATTAGCCGAACGAAATGGAATGCATGCAGTTAGCTTTAACTCTTTTGCAGATAAGCGAAAAGCTATTGCTGAATATAAATTTCTTGCACAGGAAAAAGGATTACAAGCCTGGATTTTATATTATTAAAAATATTATTTAACATTTATAGAAAGCCACATTTGATGTGGCTTTTTGGGGTCTGTTCAATGAACTGTGTCATTTACATTTTTCTTTTCCTAAAGCCCTTTACAAATTTACGAGGGTTTTGGGAAAAGAAAAAATCCTTATTCAGGGTACATTCTATCCTCATATAATATTGCTAATTGTGACAAAGCATTCTTCCAATTCTTTATTGGCCTAGTCCATTTTTCTGTTATTTTTAAAGTTACTAAATATAATAGTTTTAATAA
>JAUVUS010000053.1 GCA_030600865.1 Bacteroidales bacterium
CACTCCGACTGTTAAAAGTTGTATCATATCGTCCTTTTTATATTGTATAACTTGTTGTTATAACAAATATAGATAAAAGCTACATTTAAACGTATAAATTGGTATGTTAATTTAAGTAACTTATTTCAAATCAATATACTTGTATTATGGATACAATTACAGATTTTGTCAAAATATTGGAGTTAAAACGTTATAGTAAAAGTACGATTGATAACTATCGAAGTTATATAAATATGTTAAAACTACAAGAAGTTGGTTATTATTCTTACAAGTAACCTGAAACCTGTCTGCCCTGCCTAGCCGGCAGGCTAGGAACTCAAAAACTATTTTTTTCTTTTATCAATAAACACAACCGGCTTACGTTTTAATTCAGGAAACTTGACTTTATTAATTGATTCTTTAGATTCAAATTGAATAGTAGGAGCAACTCTTAATTTGGCTCTGAAATGGTCTTTAATTAATTTCTCGAAGTTATCGGGCCTATGTCCATTCGTGGCAATTCTAATAAGTATATCGTCTGTCCCAATCTGGCTTGTTGATACTTCAATAATATAGTTTTCAACGAATTCCATATCATTTAAAATATCGTATAATGCAGGTGGGTAAAGTGTGGTTCCTTTATATTTGATCATTTCGTTTTTCCTGCCAATTACAGGGCCTAACCGCATTGAGTTTCTTCCGCAGGCACAAACCTCTGTAAAATGCTGCACCACATCGCCGGTTTTAAAACGAATTAAAGGCATTCCTTCCACGCCAAGTGTTGTTATAACTAGCTCTCCGGCTTCGCCTTTGGCAACCGGATTGTTATATTCATCTACAAATTCAACTATTAATAATTCAGGATGATGGTGACCACCATTTTCATTTCCACAATCGGCAAAAGCAGCACCCATTTCTGTTGATGCAAAAGTTGAATATAGTTTAATATCCCATTTGTCTTTAATTCTTTGCCCAAGTGTATTGAACGTAAAATCTGAATTTCGTAATGCTTCGCCAATACAAATGGCTTTTTTTATACTTGAATTTTTATAATCAATTCCGTTTGCTTCAGCATATTCAATTAATTTTAGGATGAACGAAGGTACAGCGATTAACGCATTAGGTTTAATTCTGCGAATAGTATCCCATTGCAGTTCAATCATACCGTTTCCAACACGCACCATTCCTGCACCCAGTTTCTTTATTCCTAAGAAATATGCTAAACCCGCCATAAATCGCCGGTCAAGTGTTACCATTAACTGGTAAATATCATCCGGAGTTCCATCAGAACATTTAAACGAAATATATTCGTTATAAGCTAATCGTTCCAAATCAGCATCTGTCATTGCAAATGTAACCGGATCTCCCATCGTTCCTGATGTGGTAATGTAATCCACAATTTTACGGCGATCAACACAAATAAAATCATCATTTTGTTCGTAAAGATCATCTTTGGTTGTAAAAGGAATTTTTTGGAGATTTTCTAATGTTTTAATATCATTAATATTGATATTATGCTCTTTAAAAAGATCGGAATAAAACTTTGAATTTTTATTTACATATTGTAAAAGTTCTTGTAATTTTTCTTCCTGGTAAGTTCTAATTTCTTCTTTAGATCGTCGGTCGATATCTTCCGGAAATATATTCATGTTCTACAATTTTAGCAAGTTGCAAAGTTAACATCTTAAACCATAATTATGCAAGATGATTGGAGAAAAATGATAAATGAAAGATATATAACTACAATCTTAAGTATTGTATCCTGCTTTCCAAAATTTGAAACCTAAAACCTAAAATCTGGAACTTGGAATCTGGAATCTGAAATCTGAAATCTGGAATCTGAAACCTGAAACCTGAAACCTGAAACCTGAAACCTGAAACTACTTTGCCTTCTTATTATAATAATCAGCCTTTTGTTTATCGTCAAAACGGGTATATATCTTACCCAGATAATTAGCATATTCAGCTTTCGGATCTATTTTATATAACTTCAGGAAATAATCGCGCGATTTTCTAAAGTTAGGCCATATTTCGTCTAATGCTTTAAGTAGTTTTTTATACTGACTGGAGGTTCTCTTGTTTTTATAAGCTTTCATTTCTGATACGTAAAGATTCTCTGCTTTCCAGAAATATTTTTCGGCATACCATTCCAGAGCTGTTACATTGGATGCTTCCAGTTTTAAGATTTGCTTAGCAAGCTTGTCACAGACTGTTGTATTTTCCATATTCTTGTTAACGATCAGATATCCTGCAAGCAGGCTGGTATTAGATTGAGCTTGTGTTTCAATTTCCGGCCATAGATTAATTGCTAAATCCCAGTTTTCGCTTTCCACATAGGTTTCAAACAATCGGGTGTTGATGGCATTTATTTTTTCCCCTTGTGGATATTTTTCATGGTAGGTTTCCAGTGCGGTTATTTCTTTTGATAAATTATCAATAGTTTTATAGACTTTGGCTAGCGATACATACATTTCAGGAGATGAAAACTCCATCTCTCTGGCTGTCTCAAGATATTTTCTGGCTTTGTCATTTTGTCCCAATTCCAGAGATGATTTCCCACCGCCAACATAAACAGGACCTTCGGCTTTTTTGCCTTTACCTTCACGACTTTCAATAATTTGCTCCCACGCAATAAGAGCAGCTTCATAATTTCCAGCCTGATAGGCAGCTTCACCATCTTCTGATAGTTTTGTGGTATTTAAGCTACCTGCACATGACTGTAATAAAAGAATAATAATGAGTCCCTGAATTATTTTAGAGGTTTTCATGTGTATATGGTTTTGTAAGGTTGGCAAAAATAAGATATTTTTTTATTCTTTTTCTAAATTAGTAAATGTTATTAACAACCGTAAACATTAGCAATGTTAAGTGATTTACGCAAAAAATAAAACATGAATGTTTAAAACTCAATTTCATTACCAATATAAATGTGTATAAAATTGTAGCAGTTTATTGGTTTCCTATAAATAATAAGGGAATTAAAAGGGAATCCTGTGATCCCGCATTAGACGGGAAAATCAGGAGCTGTCCCCGCAGCTGTAAGTTCGCATTGCAGTTTAGCAAAACACCACTGTTCGTTATCTGAAGGATGGGAAGGTTGCTAAACACAGAACAAGCCAGAAGACCTACCAATACATAACTTGTAGCTTTCGGGTGAAGAGCAAGGGCAGGTCGAATAAAATACCTACCTTTTTCAATATCCGAAGCTGTATTATTAACTCATTAATATTTATAAAGATGAATGCAGCTTTAGAACAAAAATCAATTATTAAACGTGATGGACGTATTGTTCCGTTTGACTCTGAGAAAATTTCATTTGCAATTTTCAGAGCATTTAGAGCAGTTGGTAAGCCTAATCGAGAAGAAGCAAGTAAGATAACTCAGCAGCTTACTGAGAAAATTGATTTTAATCAAAAGAATATACCAACAGTTGAAATGATTCAGGATCTGGTCGAGAAAATATTGTTTGATAATCAGTATTTTGAAGTGGCTAAGGCTTATATTATTTATAGATATCAACATCAGAATATTCGTGATACAAAGGAAATATTTTCTAACATTGATATTATTGAGAATTATATTTCTTTAAATGATTGGAGAATTAAAGAAAGTGCCAATTCTACTTATTCCTTACAGGGTTTAAATCAACATGTTTCAACAATTTTAAGTTCTCAGTATTGGTTAAATCAGATTTATCCTAACGAAATTGCAGAAACGCATAAAAAAGGGAGTTTTCATATTCACGATTTAGGCTTTGTTAGTGTTTATTGTGTTGGATGGGATTTAGAAGATTTATTATTGACAGGATTTAGTGGTGTTGAAGGTAAAACTCAAAGTACGCCACCTAAACATTTAAGAACAGCATTAGGACAAATTGTTAATTTCTTTTATACTATGCAAGGTGAGGCTGCAGGAGCACAAGCATTTTCAAGTTTCGATACTTATTTGGCACCATTTATTCGTTACGATAACATAGACTTTAATCAGGTAAAACAATGTTTACAAGAGTTTTTCTTTAATATTAATGTACCTACTCGTGTAGGTTTTCAAACACCATTTACAAATGTTACCATAGATTTAAAAGTTCCTAAGTTATTAAAAAATCAACCTGTAATTGTTGGAGGTAAGGTTTTGAAAGAAACATATGGCGATTTTCAGCATGAAATGGATATATTCAATAAAGCATTTGCCGAAGTAATGCTGGAAGGTGATGCTAATGGAAGTGTTTTTTCATTCCCAATACCAACATACAATATTACCAAAGATTTTGAGTGGGATAATCCTGAATATGATAAAATCTGGGAGATGGCATCGAAATATGGAATCCCGTATTTCTCGAACTTTGTGAACTCCGATATGAGTCCAGATGATGTTAGAAGTATGTGTTGCCGTTTAAGACTGGATAAAAGAGAACTAAAAAGCAGGGGTGGAGGATTGTTTGGTGCAAATCCACTTACAGGTTCAATAGGTGTTGTAACTATTAATTTACCCAAGTTAGGATATGAGTCAGGAAATGAAGAAGAATTTTTTCAAAGACTTACCCGATTAATGGAATTGGCAAAAAACAGCTTAGAGATTAAACGTAAAGTAATAGAGAGATTGACAGATCAGGGTTTATATCCATATTCTAAATTTTATTTAAGAAATCTTTATAAAAAAAATGGCAGGTATTGGGATAATCACTTTTCTACCATTGGAATTGTTGGGATGAATGAGTGTTGTATGAACTTTTTAGGCTCAGGTATTGGAGAAAAATCCGGATATGAATTTGGACAGAAGGTAATGGATTTTATGCGTAAGAAACTTGAAGAGTTTCAGGAAGAAACCGAGCATATTTACAACCTTGAAGCAACACCAGCTGAAGGAACTACTTATCGTTTAGCCAGAATTGATAAGATGCAATATCCTGATATTATAGTTGCAAACGAAAGTGCTGTAAAGAAAGGAGCTGAGCCATATTATACAAATTCAACACAATTACCGGTTAATTTTACTGATGATTTATTCGAAGCTTTGAGGTTACAAGATAATTTACAAACTAAATATACAGGAGGAACGGTATTTCATACTTTTCTGGGCGAAAAGCAGTTACCTGTTGAATCGGTTAAGCAGTTGATAAAGAAAATAACTCATAATTTTAAGTTACCTTATATTACGCTTACTCCGACTTTTAGTATTTGCCCCGAACATGGATATTTATACGGGGAGTATGCTGTTTGTCCAAAATGTAAGGAAAAAGGTAAAGAACAGGAATGTACAGTTTATTCGCGAATTGTAGGTTATTTAAGGCCTGTTAATCAGTGGAACGAAGGGAAAGTGGCTGAGTTTAATGATCGAAAACTATTTGATAAGAAAATCGAAAATAATAATTTAGAAAAGAACGAAATTCCTGAACTTAGGTGCTTAGCGGATTTATTAACAGACTGATAATAAGATTACTAATTTTGAGATGTTTTATAAAATTAGCCGCTTAGCACCTAAATTGCGATTGTTTTAATTTTTAGATTGGACTCAATGATCAATAATAAATCAAATTGTTATGGAATATTCAATTGTAAAAGTAATTCAGGCCATGTTGGCACCGGGTATAATGATTTCGGCATGTGGTTTATTAATTCTTGGAATGAATAATAAATATTCAATTGTTGTGAACAGGATTCGTTTATTAAATGACGAAAAGCGTAAAATACTTCATTTGGATAAGCGAATGGAAAATGATATAAGAAGAGAAAATATAATAAGAGTACAAATTGACAGGTTAAATGAGCGAGTTAAGATTGTTAGAAATGCTGTTTTTGCTTATTCATTTGCTGTTGCTTGTTTTATAATTTCATCATTATGTATTGGAATAAATCTATACACACAATCTGATGAAGTTGAGGTTTTAATATTGATATTCTTTTTAACCGGTATGTTAACAGTATTTATAGGAGTTGTTTTGGCAGCAAATGAAAGTTTAAAAGGCTATAAAATTGTTCGAATTGAAATAGAGGAACTTTCATGATAATAGGTGGTTTTTTAAAGCAAAGTTTAATTGATTTTCCAAGCAAGATAGCATCTGTAATTTTTACTTCAGGGTGTAATTTCAGATGCTTTTATTGCCATAATCCTGAATTGGTTTTACCGGAATTAATTCAGGAAAATTTGTATATAGATAATAATGAAGTTCTCGAATATTTAGATAAGAATAAAGATTTGCTGGATGCTGTTGTTATTACCGGGGGTGAACCTACATTACATAGTGATTTGCCAAATTATATAAAACAAATAAAGCTTTTGGGTTTATTGGTTAAATTAGATACTAATGGCACAAATCCTGAAATGCTTAATGATCTAATAAAGAACGGCTTGCTTGATTTTGTTGCTATGGATATTAAATCCTCATTGAAAATTAGCAAATACAGGGAAATCGTTGGAGAGCAGTTTTCGTTTATTCAATTAGAGCGAATATTTGAATCAATTCAACATATTAAACAATCTGATATAAAATTTGAGTTTAGAACAACATTGGTAAAACCAGTTCATTCTGTTCAGGATATTCAGGAAATGGCAGACTCTTTGTTTGGGAATTATTATTTGCAGGAATTTAATTCAACGAAAATTTTAAACACGAATTGTGAAAATTTATATTCATTTAATTCTCAGGAGTTAAATGAATTGCAGATAAATAACTTAAAGGAAAAGGTAGATATTAAAATTAGGAGCAACTAATAATTAATTAACCCACGAATTATCATAATTTTTTACAAGAGATGAGGCATTTAAGTTGTCAACATCAATTTTACCATCCATATAATTTGCCAGCAAATTAAAAGATTCTTTGTTTTCTTTTTTAAGAACTAAAAGTACAGCGTTAATTGCTGCTTTTACAGCAATTGGAACACCACCACCCACATCGGCCCAGTGGCCGCCTAAAATTAAATTTTTAACCGGAGTCTGATGGTGTGCTATTCCTGCCTGCATATTTTCTTTCCCGGGTCGTGCGCCCATCATTGTACCGTTTTTATTCCCGGTATATCGCCAATATGTTATTGGGGTTGAAATATCATAAAACAGAGTGTGCTTTTTAATATCAGTCGATAATTCCTTTTCTACACGCTGAATAAGTATTTCAGCTACTTCCGTTTTTAGCTTTTTATATTTCTCTCCGCGAATATAATTCCCATTTTCATCTTTTTCTGTTTGCCAATAATTTTTATAATCAAAATATGCAGGAATTAATATAGTAAGCATTCCTTTTCCTTCCGGGGTAAGCGATTTATCTCTTGCCGATGGTGATAAAATATTAATATCACTTATTAAAGGATCACCACAGTCGTGATCATTTCTTTTGATTCCTTCTTTGGTTATAATGATTAATTCCTGATTAATACCTAAATCTTCGGCAGGGCAATCTAAAGCGATAGAAACTGTAAATGCTGAACTGTATAAAACAGCATTATTCAGTTTGGCTTTAAATTTTTGTGATACAGCATTTCCAGGGAGCATTTTTGTGTATAAGGTCTCAACATCATTTGTTGAAATTACGTACTTGCTTTTTAGTTTATATTTTTTTCCTTTTTGTAGAAAAACAACACTTTCACATGATTTATTATAAATTTCAAGGTTTGTAACTTCGGCATTAAAAATCAAATCATTTTTAAAATACTTATTTACGTATGTTAGCCATTGTATAAAAACTTTTGCGCCTCCTTTTTCCGGAATTTGATAACCATTGTTATATGCCCATGCGATTGGGAATAAGCAGGATAGCAAATCTTTTTCTGAACTATATAATTTATGTAGATCTTTATCTTTAAAAAATTTATTAAGTCCTTTGGGAACACCTTTCTCGCCGCTATAAAAAACATATTTAATAATAGGAAGAACAAAATTTAATAGCTTTAACTTGAAAAAGACTTTTTCAAAGGCTGACATGCTTTCATCTGTTCTAAAAAGATTGGCATATTTTAATGATCCTGCTCCAATTTTTTTAGCTGCATTAAAAAATCTTTTAATTCCTTTTTCTTCGTGAGTGAAATCGGCTATTAATTTATCTTTAAGTTCGTTGGGATTGTTGGTAAGTAAATAATCGTAAGTATCTCCTTTAAATCGGTAAATCTCTTGCATTATTTTTACTTTAGGACTGTCAGAACCAATAAGATTAAAAATTCTACCAGCCATTTCATTTTTATTACACTGATTTAACCAATGAATTGATGTATCGAAATGAAAACCCTCTTTGCTGAAACCTGCTAAATATCCACCGGCCTTTGGTTCCTTTTCAAGAATACAACATTTCAGGCCAAATTTACCTGCGATGGCAGCAGCTGTTAAACCACTAATTCCAGCGCCAATTATGGTTATATCGTATTCTGTATTTAGTTTTTGTTCAAGCATGTTTTTTTAAACTTTTGTACGCATTAAATTTCAAGTTTCAAATTTCAAATTTTTTGTTTCAAAATAAACCTAAATCAGTGTTATATTATTTTTACCGCAAAGCCGCAAAGAAAATAACACATTGAATATGCCGCTGCATCCTGTATCTTGCATCCTATATTAATTTCCTACATTTTCAAGTTTATCCAAAATATTCTCCCTTTGGTAAATATTAGGAATTTCTTTTTTTAATGCCATTTTGTAAGCTAATTCTGCCTTATCTATTATATTAAAATGATTAAAATAATCACCAAGATAAACGTATGTCTCAAAGAATTGCGGGTTTAATTCAATTATTTCATTAAAAAGATAATCTTCATCAGGAATTCTTGTGTCAGTTTTTATGGCAGTTTGTATTTGAGTACTTATGTCTTTAAATCGATTAAAGTTTTTAAAATTATTTGAGTACAAGAATGAATCGGCAGGAAGGATTAAATCATTGTCATAAATTATTTTAGATTCCTTAATATTCCCGGCTTCAGCAAAGATCTTATTTAAATCATAACAAATAAATTCACCTAACTGAAAAGGTGATGTTGAAATCCAAACTTTCAATTCTTCGGGCTTGAAAATAATTGAATGGTGTGCTATTAGTTGGTTTATAGCTTTCTCATTACCCATGCCAATATCTTCATTATTAATTCCTTTTTGGTCGCGTAATATTTTAGCCACTGAATTTACATTCAATTTATGGTTTTGATTTAAAAGTTCTTCAACTCGTTTAAAACGGTATGTTGTTGCATATTCGCAAATTTTCGCATTTATTATTTCCGGTTTTTGCATTTTTTCGCTCTGGAAATGATTGCTACAAATAATATAATCATTGTGACTTTCGAATAGAGCCTGATTATCAGGTGATTTTTCTATGATAGCTGTTTTTCCATCTTTTGCCGATCCGATAAAAAGTGATTCTGAAACAAAAGTTTTTCGTTTTTTAGCAATTTCAAATGCTTCGTCAATAGTTGATGCATATTGTAATATTTCTCTTGCCACAAGTGAAACAGGAGTTGCGGCACCAAACGGAATATCAGATTTAGCAGCATTTAATGTAACAGTCAATCCCTGATCGTTCATACCGGAGGTTGCTCCAATCATTCCGCCCCATGTTACAATCATAAACTTATATCCTTTTTCAGGATTACAAAACATAATGATTTTATCTTCGGCAAACTCATCACCAACATAAAAATCGAAATTGCGGCCAATAATTAAGGAACTATCTTCAGAACGGGAGTCCCAAGCTGAAAAAGCAGTACAGGCTACCAGATTCATATTTTGTAATGCATGGCCAATATCATGAGCCGCATGATAGTTTAAAATACGATGATAATTTGGTGCTATGAAATCAAATTGCTTAGATGCAGATTGAGAAATACCGTATATTTCTTCTTGGTATTCTTCAATTATATGATCATCAATATTTCGATTAAAAAAAGCAATAAAAGTTTTCAGAAATTTTAAATATGATTCTGACGGAATCATTACTTTTATCTGATTTACAAAAGCATTTTCCTGTTTGTA
>JAUVUS010000281.1 GCA_030600865.1 Bacteroidales bacterium
AAAGCTGGATTTGATGTGCAGATAGGTTATTAATAATTGATTCGGTTAACAAAAAAATAATCAATAAAAACCGTCTTAACCTATTGATATTATAAATATTTTGCTATTTTTGTTAGGAATCCTAAATTATAATTTAAATCAATTTACAACATGAAAAAATTACAATTATTACTAGTAGCTTTAGCACTTGTTAGTTTTACTGCTTTTTATTCTTGCGGTAATGTAAAAGAAAAAGTTGAAGAAGCAGCGATAGAAGCAGTAGAAGAAGTAGAAGAAGCAGTTGAAGAAGCTGTTGAAGAAGCTGTTGTTGAAGAAGCTGTTGCTGAAGAAGCAGAAGTAGAAGAAGTAGAAGAAACTGAAGAAGCTCCTGAAGAGTAGGTTATTTAGTTTAAAAGAAATTTAAGCAGGACTTTGAAGTCCTGCTTTCTTATTTTAAAATAATAGCTGAATAAATCCTGTTACAACTTCCCCGCTTGAATAGTCTAATTCTGATCCGAATAAACTGTGTGGAATAATATAAATAAGAAAAAGTACAATTGATGCAATTAAAGTGTATCTATACTTAGGAGATTTTCGATTTCCTAAAACAGCTACCAACCAAAAGATAACTGCGATTAAAGTTTTATTATCCGTTAAATCCCAACCAAAAGGAATTCCTGTCCATGCTTGTCCAAAAGCATGATATTGAACAATAGGTCCAAAGATCATTCCTCCAAATAAAAGTAATAATAAAGTTAATTTACCATAAAATACATGTTTCTCAATTTTTCCTAAAGCAAATAAACCCGAAAGGTTGGACAATAGCATGGCAACAAACATGAATATGATATGTGGAATTAAAGCCCACACAGGTACACTTCCTTTAAATCGAATAACCACATGCTCTGTTTCAATTTCTTCTTCAGATTCTGAATTTTGAAACGATAAAAAATATTCCAGTTTGCCAGCAGGAGCTTGTTTGGGTAAATAAGCTATTAGTTTATTATCTTGTTGTTTAAAATTAAGTGTGGAAAAAGGTTCGTTAACAGGGAAACGTCTGTAATGCAATTTTACTGAATTAAAAGCATTATTTGCAGGAAGTTCAACCACGCGATCTTCATTGGAATCACTACTTCTTGGTAAAGCAAATTTAATTGAATTATCAACAAATTGAATTTCAACTTTTTTGGGATAGGTTGGCCCTGTTTTTCTTTGGTAATAAGCCGATGCTAATGTTATTACAACTGCTAATGTCCAGAATAATATTGTTTTCATAGTTTTAGTTTTTACCAGTAAAATGTTGTATAATAAGTTGAAATATTATCATTATTATCAATAACAAATAATTCGAGTTCATGTTCGTTATTTTTATTAATTTTTTCACTATCCATGATATAAAATAGCAAATCGTTTTTCTGGTCATATTCAAATAAGGCCCAGTTGTTATCAATATATCCATTGTATGATTTTACTCCGGATAAATCATCTGTAATTAAAAATTTAATTTTCTTACCCTTCAGATTATTAAAATCTGATAAGGGTTTTATTTCAGGTGAAATTGTATCGACCAAAACAATAAAATCACCGAATGTTTTTACTTCGGAAACAATGTGTCCGTTAATTAATTCTCCTCCGATTGAATTAATTTCTTCATCCAGAATTTCTGCAATAAAAGCTTTATCAGATAATTCACTTGGCAAACCCAATGTCTTTATTGAAAGTGAGTAGCCTTTATTTAGGGGAGTATAAATATTATGTATATGATGTATATTTGAATATGCTCTATATTTTGGCTCAGATTTGGAATATTTAAAATAAAGAGTGTCAAACAAAGACTTTTCAGGAATGATTATTTTAATTTCATCATCTTCGAAAACATTTTCTGTTTCCCAGTTCATAAATATTCCGTTTATTGAATCCTGAACAAATGGGATTGGTAAATCGGGTAACTGTCCGATTGCGTGAAAAGAAAGTTCTGAATTATTTCCATACACGTCTGTTGCAATAAATCTTATATTATAATAGGTATCTTTATTAAATGTGTAAATTCCTCTGTTCAGACTCGATTCATAAATACTTAAATTATTATTTGGGTCAATAAATGTTTTCTGAATGGTCTTTTTTGATCTGATTTTCTCTGCATAATCAATATGACTTTTTACATATCTTGTTTCATAAAACGAGAATTTGTCAATTGAATGATTATAAATTAATAAACTATCAATAAATACTGATAAAGTATAAATTCCGCACCTGTTTCGCGAGTTGTTCAGGTAATCATACATTTCTATTCCAAAACCAATATCTCCTGATAAGTGAATCTGATTAGTATCGACAATAGTGTATGAATTATTATTTTTCTTTAGTTTAAGATGCTTTATTTCACTGTTGTTATTTATCGTACTGTTTTTATTTAAAGGATAAATAACAAGACTATATAAAACAGGAGAAATATTGTCTTCAACATCAAAATTGAAAAATAATGGATTTACCGGAATCTGGTCAATAGTTTCACGTACTTCAAAATGTAAGTGAGGTCCTTCAGAGCTACCTGTATTACCGGAAAATCCAATAATTTCTCCCTTTTGTACAGGTAGGTCTCCTTGTTTTGGAAAATAATTTATTTCAAATTCATTGTTTTGATATTGAATGTCTTTTACCAGTTTGTCAATTTTAGAATTGAATTTACTCAGATGACCGTATACTGTTGTATATCCATTAGGATGATTGATATAAATGGTTTTACCATAACTGTTTACAGAAACTTTTATTCTGGATATATATCCTTCTTCAACTGCATATATCTTTTTACCAATAACACCTTGTGTCTTAATATCAATACCTGCATGAAAATGGGTTGACCGTATTTCTCCAAAATTGCCTGATAAATAAATAGGGAAGTCAATGGGTGAACGAAAAATTATATTCTCATAATTTATTTGACTGTATGTAAAAGATGTAAATAAGAGAGAGTAAAATAATAAACTTAGCTTTTTATATTGCATTATTTTATATAAATTTATACAGGTAAATAATGTTTTAGTTTTTAAAACAACAAAACTAAAATTAAATTTGTTTTATAATAAAAATTAAGGAACTAATATTTTTAAAATAGCTTAGGCTATATTAATTTGCATTTGCTTTTTATAGATAATCATGGAGATTGAACAAAAAGATATAGCGAGTACTTTAAAAGATAAGGTTAAAAAATTATTATCTTTGTACAATGATTTAAAAGTAAAGAATACAGAACTTAAAAAACAAACAGAAGAATATAAAACACAGATAAAAAATAAAGAAGCTGAATTAGATTTTTTGAAAAATAAATATAATAAGCTTAAATTAGCAAAAAGTCTTTTAGCATCAACTGGCGATAGTCACGATGCTAAAATAAAGATTAACGGAATTGTGCGGGAGATCGACAAATGTATTGCTCTTTTAAACAGATAGAATCTGAATAGATAATGGAAGATAAATTATCAATAAGGGTTAATGTTGCAGATAGATATTATCCACTTAAAATAGACAGAAAAGATGAGGAGAAGATTCGTAAGGCAGCGAAAATGATAAATGAAAAGGTGTTACAATATAAACAAAGATACACCGATAAAGATATACAGGATTTTTTAGCAATGGCAGCCTTGCAATATGTAATAAAAGTAATAGAATGTGACTCTAATCTTGAACCATTGCCTGTTTTAGAAGAATTAAAAGACTTGGATAACGAGTTAAATGAATTTTTAAAAAGAGAATACTAGCGTTCTTTAAAATATTAATTACGATTTTGCCCGTATTATTTCTTTAATGTCTGTGAAACTCAACACTTTACTAATTGGAGTAAAGCTTGTTTAATTGAGGGCGGGCCCCATTCCGATTCGTCGGGATTCCTTCGGGAACAGGGGATGGCCGAAATTGAGTGGCAGCTCCACCCATTATTAATTTGGGGTTTTTAGAGAATTGAAGATAATAATGCGGGTTTTTTATATATAAATTTAAACAAACAAGATATGATTATATCAATAATATTTGGGACAATATCAGTAGCTGTAGTTGGAACAATTGCTGCTTCTGTTGCTTTTGTGCTTGGAGGATTTATTTCCTATTTTATTTGGGATAAAGCTTTAAAAACAAAAAGCAAAAAAATAATTAGAGATGCTGAAACAGAGGCAGAAGTTATTAGAAAAGATAAAATACTTCAGGCTAAAGAAAAATTTTTACAATTAAAAAGTGAACACGAAAAAGATATAAATGAACGTTCATATAAATTAGTAGCAGCTGAAAATAAATTTAAACAAAAGGAGATTTCTCTTTCACAAAAATTTGAAGAAAACCAAAGAAAAGGAAAAGAGATTGATGTTATACGTGAAAACTTACAAGTTCAGATGGATCTCGTTGAAAAGCGTGGAGAAGAACTTGATAAAATGCATAGACAGCAGGTAGAACAACTCGAAGCGATTTCGGGATTGTCTGCGGAAGAAGCTAAAGAACAATTAATAGAATCTCTAAAAGCTGAAGCTAAAA
>JAUVUS010000193.1 GCA_030600865.1 Bacteroidales bacterium
AAATATTTAAATATTTATTAATTATTTCGCTAGGGGTAATAATATTTACATCATGCGAAGAAGATCCAATTACACTGGAACAGAAAATTGTTGGATTTGCTAGTGTATCAGGGAGCATAGCTGAACCCTCAAATACACCTATTGCAATACCTGTATATAATGCAGCGACTTCAGGTAGTGGTTGTACTGTAGCTTTTACTTTTTCTGTAGAAGGTATTGCTAATCCCGCTGTTGAGGGTACTGATTTTACAGTTGTAAATGCTCAAAACTCTTTAACTTTTAATAGTTCATACCAAACTGATACAATCTTTATTCTTCCTATTAATAATGGTGATTATGAGGGTAATAAAACTGTAACTGTAGTTTTAGGTACTCCTACTAATGGATTTGAACTAACAGCTGAATCAAATTTTACACTTACACTTGTTGATGACGAGCATCCTCTTGCTGCTTGGTTAGGTAGTTTTACTGCTGATGCACAAAGTTATGGTAAGCCTGGTGTTTGGGATGAAGTTTGGAATATAACAATAGAACCTGAAACTGAGACTGAAGTACTAATTTATGGTGTTGGCGGAGCTGTTGCACCAGGTGCTATTATTGCAACAATAGATGCAAATGCAATGACAATAACTATTGCTGCCGGACAAGTTGTACTGGATATGTATGGTGCCTTTTATCATATGACAATTGCTTATAGTGATTACTTTACTATTAATAATCCTGGTCAAGGTTTAACTGGAACTATTTCTGCTGACGGATCTATACATGTAGATTTCTGGGGACATTATTATGCTCCTGGTGGTTGGTGGTGGGATGCTTTTAATGTTTATCTTACAAAAAATTAAAAAGAATAAAACTTAAAAAACATCAATATGAGTATTAAAAGAAGCTGTCCTTTTGGACAGCTTCTTTATTATATATAATTTAGATTAAAGTAATTTCGAAATAATATGCTATATGCATGAGACTAAATTAAAAAAAGCTGTTTAAAAAACAGCTTTTTTATTAAAATTGGATCTGATTGTAATTAATTTATTGCTATCAAATCCATTAAAGAAAGTATTATTAAGATAAAATTAAGGCTAACTCAATCATGTAAGAAAGAATTTTAGTGGCGAAAAATTTACAAATAATCCTTTTAATTAAGTGTTATACAGAATTTTACAACCTCCTGTTTTGTGCAACGCATGACCCAAATTGGGATTACTACTTTGGAATGAAATTACATGTACAAAAAAACACTGTAGATTAAATACTTAACTTATTTTCTTTCTCCTTAGATGAGAAAGAAACAAAGAATCAAGCTCAAAACCTGCCAGCCGGCAGGCTGGGATGCTTCATCCCGCTCTTGCCAATTATAGAAATATCACGAAAAGCTGGATAAACCTCTTTACGGATATTTCATATGATTGTCAATTCACCCCAACGCATTGCCCGCCTTTTGAGCCTTCTAGCCCGCTATGTTCTAATTAGCAATAGAATAAAAATTTAAATTTTATCGCATTAAAAAACAATATAATTGTGTCCGCATGACCCAAATTATCAATTTTTAGGCCTTAATATATTGATAATCAAATATACATTTTCTGAGTTATCATGTCGTGCACAAAACAGGAAAGAAAGTATTATTAAGATAAAATTAAGGCTAACTCAATCATGTAAGAAAGAATTTTAGTGGCGAAAAATTTACAAATAATCCTTTTAATTAAGTGTTATACAGAATTTTACAACCTTAATTAAATCTAGTTCCTTTTTAAACTTAATTTTATTTGACTTTATAAAATCTTTTATTTTGTCTATATCATTTGGGTATATTTTTAAAAAGGATTTTTTATTTGCTGGATATATCTGGTTGTTGAATAATAATTTATAAGATTCAACTATCTTAATTTGGGCTTCACTAGAATCATCCTCGATATTAACTAATGCGCCTTTCTCCATTTCATGTCCTATTGCGTGCGATAACATCCATATTTTTTTATTTGTTGTAGTATTGGAGCTTATTCCATATGCTCCTTTATTCTGATTTAAATCATCTTGTTCAGCAGTTCGTTTTTTTAATAATAAAAGCTTATCAGCATAAACAATTTCATAAACAAGTTTATCCTTTATAATAAATTGTCTATTCTTAATTATAATTTTACCAATTCTGCGAATATCATTATCTGTAAAGGTTTTTAATATGTCATCCTTTACATAATGAAATTTATCAACAATGACATTATAGTTTAATTCTCCTTCGGCTATTTTTCCATCTTTTGAATGTATCTCTCCTTTAATAAATGTATTATATAAATACTGTGATTTAATTGAATAATAATTATTAACCTCAATAGGTTTATTTATTTCTTGAGAGTAACAAAATGTGCTTATAATAAAAGTCAATAGAATAAAAATGTTTTTCATTTTTCTTTTAATTTTATGGTTATTTGCTAAATTAGGCTTAATTTTTGTTTTTTCAAAATTAGTATAAATAACGACTTTGTTAGAATGCAAATAACAATTTTTTATTTATTAATCTTTTATTTAAGTTTTGTAAAAACCAGATAAAAAAATGAGTTGTTATAATTTAGAAAGATATTAAAATCGGACTGATTCTTCCTATTTTTTTAACTTTGCATTTTTAAATAATTGAGTATTATGGTAAATCAAGGCAATAATATCCACCCAACATTCGATAAAATCCTTAAACGAGAGGATAAAGAAAAACTTTTGAATCAGCATTCAATTGTTATCTGGATTACCGGGCTTTCAGGATCTGGTAAAACAACAATTGCAGAAGGTTTAGAACAGGAATTGCATAAAAGAGGATATTTGACAAAGCTATTGGATGGCGATAATGTAAGAACAGGAATAAACAATAACCTGAAGTTTTCAGAAGAAGACAGAAAAGAGAATATTCGCAGAATAGCTGAAATATCGAAACTGTTTATGTTGGGTGGGGTTATATTGATTAATTGCTTTATTTCACCAACAAAAGAGATAAGAGATCAGGCAAAAGAAATTATAGGACCAAAGAATTATTTTGAAATTTTTGTTAATACGCCATTAGAAGTTTGTGAAGAACGTGATGAAAAAGGATTATATGCAAAGGCAAGAGCAGGCTTGATAAAAAATTTTACCGGTATCGACTCACCTTATGAAAACCCTGAAAATCCTGATGTTGAAATTAGAACCACTGAAATAAGTATTGATGAATCTGTAAAGAGAATATTAGACAGCCTTATACCTAGGATAGAATTTTAAAATGGTTATTTTTGCAATCTCTATTAGTAAATCATACATATAATGGATAATAAATACAGAATAAATCACTTAAGAGAATTAGAAGCAGAATCAATATATGTTATTCGTGAAGTTGTTGCACAATTTGAGAATCCGTGTATGTTGTTTTCCGGTGGAAAAGACTCTATAATAATGTTTCATTTAGCAAGAAAGGCATTTTGGCCCGCAAGAGTTCCTTTCCCATTAATGCATATTGATACCGGGCATAACTTTCAGGAAACGATAGATTTTAGAGATAAGTTGATGAAAGAAACGGAAACAAAATTAATTGTTCGTTATGTGCAGGATTCTATTGATCAGGGCAAAGTAGTTGATGAAACAGGTGTAAACGCGAGTAGAAATTTACTTCAAACAACAACACTCCTTGATGGAATAGAAGCTATGAAGTTTGATTGTGCAATGGGCGGCGGAAGACGCGACGAAGAAAAAGCAAGAGCGAAAGAAAGATTTTTTTCACATAGAGATGAGTTTGGACAGTGGGATCCTAAAAATCAGCGTCCTGAACTTTGGAATATATTTAATGGTCGTAAACATATGGGCGAGCATTTCAGAGTTTTTCCAATAAGTAATTGGACAGAGATGGATGTATGGCAATATATTTTATTGGAGAATATCCCTATTCCTAATTTATATTTTTCACATGAACGAGAAGTTGTTGATCGTGATGGAACTATTTTAGCTGCAGGTGAATATGTTACTTTAAAAGAAGGTGAGATACCTGTAAAAAGAATTGTGCGTTTTAGAACTATTGGCGATATGACTTGTACCGGAGCCGTTGAATCAAAAGCAAATACTCTTGAAGAAATAATAGAAGAAGTTGCTTCAACCAGAATTACCGAACGTGGCGGTCGTTATGATGATAAGCGATCCGAGGCTGCTATGGAAGATCGTAAGAAAGAGGGTTATTTTTAGTAATAAATTAGAAACTGGAAATTTGAAATTTGAAAAAAATATATACACTAGGTCTAAATTTCAGATTTCGAGCTTCAAGTTAAATAAATAATTAGATCAAAATGAAACTTGTTTATGAATTAGATGTCTATAAGTTGGCAGAAGAATTATCTGATATAATTTGGTATGATTTTGATAAGTGGAGTAAAAAGGTTCAAAATACAATTGGTTATCAAATAATACGTTCATCAGATAGTATTGCAGCAAATATTGCAGAAGGATATGGACGATATACTCCCCGCCGATAGAAAGAGATTTTATTTATATTCGAGAGGTTCATTTGAAGAAACTAAAGCATGGTTGAGAAAGCTAATTAGAAGAAAAGTAATAATGGAAGAAGATATGGCTAAATATAAAACAATAATTGATGAGTTTGGCCCTAAATTAAATGGTTTTATTAACAAAACAAAGATTTAAATTACATAGAAATTTGATGGTAAATTTCAAATTTCAAATTTCAAACTAAAAAGATATGTCAGAAGAATATAATAGGGGATACTTAGATATGGAGCTTTTGCGATTTACTACTGCAGGTAGTGTTGATGATGGCAAAAGTACACTTATTGGCAGATTATTATATGATAGTAAAGCTATTTTCGAAGATCAAATGGAGGCCATCGAGAAGGCAAGTTTAAAAACGGGCGATGGTGAAGTCAATCTTGCTTTATTAACAGATGGCTTACGTGCAGAAAGAGAACAAGGAATTACAATTGATGTAGCTTATCGTTATTTTGCAACTCCTAAGCGAAAGTTTATTATTGCTGATACTCCCGGACATATTCAGTACACTCGAAATATGGTTACAGGTGCTTCTACAGCGAATGTAGCACTTGTTTTAATCGATGCCAGAAATGGTGTTATTGAGCAAACTCTAAGACATTCTTATATAGCTTCTTTACTTCAAATCCCTCATATAATTGTTTGTATTAATAAGATGGATTTGGTTGATTATAAAGAAGAAGTTTTTGAAAATATTAAATCTGATTTTGACAGGATTTCAACAAAACTTGATGTTCATGATATTCGTTTTGTTCCAATAAGTGCAAAGTTGGGAGATAATGTTGTTGACCGGTCAACAAATATGGATTGGTACGATGGTCCTACTTTAATGTATTTGTTGGAAAATATTCATATAGCAAGCGATATTAACCATAATGATACAAGATTTCCTGTACAGCATGTTATTCGTCCGATGAAAGAAGAATATCATGATTATAGAGGATATGCTGGTAGAATTGAAGGTGGAATATTTCACGTTGGTGATAAAGTTAAAGTATTACCATCGGGCTTAAGTTCAAAAATAAAGTCAATAGATGTTTTTGAAGGCCA
>JAUVUS010000170.1 GCA_030600865.1 Bacteroidales bacterium
CCCAATGGATTAATTTGCCTTTCGAAAGGTAAAGTGAAAATTTACAAAGAAGGTGTTGGCGGTCGGGAACAAATTGTACGTATGGCAAAACCTGTTGGATTTATTGGTTACAGAGCACTTTTTGCTGAACAAAACTACCTTGCATCAGCTGAAGCTATTGAAGATAGTGTTATTTGCACTATTGAAAAAGAAACATTATTTAAGATTCTTAGAACAAATTATGACCTTTCTTTAAATATTATTCGATCATTAGCTTCTGAGTTGGGATTTTCTAATAACAGGACTGTTACACTTACACAGAAACATATTCGTGGCCGATTAGCCGAATCACTTTTATTCCTTAAAGATACTTACGGCCTTGAAGAAGATGATGCAACCATAAAAGTTTATCTTTCACGTGAAGATATGGCTAATCTTTCCAACATGACAACCTCAAATGCAATCAGAACACTTTCTACATTTGCAAGTGAGAAGATAATTGCTTTGGATGGAAGAAAAATAAAAATTCTTGGACTTAAAGGATTAGAAAGAATCAGCGAATTAGGGTAAATTAAGTGCCTAACCTGCTTACTACCTTCCTAAAATGTGCATCTATTTATATTACTTTAGGCATTCCCAACTTTAACTCACTCTAAGTATTTATTTATTGTTAGAGCTTCCAGGAAGTTTCTGTCGTTCATGAAGTTTGTATCCAGCTCTCCCCTAACATACATATCTTTAAATAATAGCAATTGTTCCGCAGTTACAGGATTATTCGTATCGTAAAGAACCTGACTTACTTTTGAAATTTTTACTATATCCAACTTTATACTTTTACCGTAAGTATGTTCAAAGTAATACTCAACGGCACTCTCAAGACCATCGTCCAAAATTGAAGTAACTACCTGATGAGTCATATTTACACTCGACGAATCGTCTAAAACTTGTTGTATATCACGAATTATAGAATTGTTAAGTGATGATGATGTGTGATTTAAAACAATTACTGTATTTGTATCTTCAATATAACGAAGTAAACTTGTTCTGAAGCCATTCCATTTACCATGATGGTATGCAATTTTTTTATCGTTTCTAGTTCTTATTCTAAACCCAAATCCATAAGGAATTTCATATTTATTTCTAAGCTTAAATGTTGAAATTGCTTCATTAAAGGTTTCATAAGAAACCAGAGAATTATTATAAAGCGCTTGATCCCATTTAAAAAGATCTTCAGTAGTAGAATAAATTCCTTTATCACCAACAGCACCATCATTAACTGTTTCAGGAATCATTCTATATCTACGTCCACGATAATAATATCCTATTAATCGATCTTTTTTAACATTACTTAATGAACTACTATAAACGAAAGAATTGTCCATTTTTAAAGGTTCGAAAATATTTTCATACATAAAATCTGCAAACTTCTCGTTCGTAATCCTTTCAACAATACTAGCCAAAGTAATGTAACCTGTATTTGAATAATTCCAACGACGACCGGGCGTAAAGTATAACGACAGTTTATGTTCAGCCATCATTTTAACAATATCCTCATTATAGGGTGCTTTATTACCTTTCCAATGATGTTCAACCAGCCACATATAATTAGGTAAGCCTGAAGTATGATTTAAAAGCATTCGTATCGTAATTCTTGGATATGGAAATTCAGGAATATATTTACTTACAGTATCGTCGTAGTTCAGTTTATTCTGCTCCTTCAAAATCATAATAGCCATAGCCGTAAACTGCTTACTTACCGAAGCCAATTGAAAAATATCATCTTTTTCAAGCTCCCTTCTTCTCAGCATATCAGCATATCCAAATGATTCGTTGTAAATACAGCTCCCTTTATAGGCCACAAGTACATTACCATTAAAGTAATACTTTTTAGCCTTCACCTGCATTATGGAATCAATTTTCAGGGCTTTTTCCTGATAAAAGATTTTCTCAATTTCCTTTTTTGCCGAATTAGATACAATCTCTTTCTTATTTTTTGTTGCACCAAATAAATCCAGGCGAATACTTGCTGATATTACAACAACTATAAATAACAGAGATAATAATGAAAATATTTTTAAGTATTTGTAGTCCATGATATTTTACCAGAACTTTAAAGTTCTTTTAAATCAAGCGCCAAAATAAGACAAATTTTAACTCGAATCAAAGTCAAAATCTATTAAAGCCCTTATTTATTAATGTTTTTAGTCAAAAAACAGTTTAAATTAATTATTAAAAAATGCTTACACAATCTTATTAAATAAGAGATTACATAGTTTTCAACACAAAAACATTCTAAATAACCTTAAAATCAATAATTGTGGATAAAAATAACTCGCAATAAAGTACATCGGACATTCTTGTCCGATTCAAAAACGAAAAAAAATGATTTTTCTATGTCAGGTATCTTTGAAAAGTAAATAACGCACAGGAATGTGCGTTATACTTAAGATGCTTAGCAACTAACTTACTCCTGGTAGTAAACCCGTTTTACACGTGAAGATACACTGGTAAATATTTCGTAAGGTATTGTTTCTAATACATTTGCCAAATCAATAACCGATTGCTCTTTACCAAAAACAATAACTTCGTCACCCTCATGAATATTACAGTTGGTAATATCAACCATACACATATCCATACATACATTTCCAACAATCGGGACTAAGAATCCGTTTATATATAATTTCCCTTTACCGTTACTCAATTTTCGATTTAAACCATCGGCATATCCTACAGGTACCACAGCAACGGTTATATCCTTTTCAGCTTTTCCTTTTCGGCTATAACCAATTGTTTCATCTTTTGGAACTTGTTTTATTTGAATCACAGTACTTTTTAAAGTACTAACCGTAGCAAGTTGATCCTGATTTGTTGCAGAAATACCGTATAAACCGATTCCTAAGCGAACCATCTCAAATTGAGCTTTAGGGAACCTTTCAATACCAGCAGAATTTGATATATGACGTATTATATGATATTTTAAGCTTTTAATTATCTGCTTACTTAACTCATCAAATAAAGTTATTTGTTTACGAGTAAATTTATCATGAGCATTTTCTTCACTTGCAGCCAAATGTGAAAATATCGACGACACCTTTAGATATACAGATTTTTTTAGTTCAGCAATAAGTTTAGGAATTTCAATTTTCACAAATCCTAAACGGTTCATTCCTGTATCCAGCTTTATATGAATAGGAAAGTTCTCCAGTTTAGCTTTTTTAACAGCCTGATAAAACTGATTTAGAATCTTAAAACTGTAAATCTCAGGTTCTAAATTATACTTTAACATTAAATCAAAGCTATATTGCTCAGGGTTCATAACAATTATAGGAGTTTTTATTCCTGCCTCACGTAAAGCAACTCCTTCATCGGCAAAAGCAACACCAAGAAAATCGACACGTTGATATTGTAAAATATTAGCTATTTCGAAAGTTCCACTTCCATACGATAAAGCTTTTACCATAACCATAATTTTGGTTTCCGGTTTAAGCTTTGATCTGAAGTAATTTAAATTATGAACTAAAGCATTTAAATTAATTTCCAGAACAGTTCTGTGTGCTTTATCTTCTAATACTGATGATATTTTTTCGAAATGAAAATTTCGTGATCCTTTAAGTAAAATGGCTTGATCGGTAAAATTCTTTTTTGTAAAATCTTTTAAAAATTCTTCGGTTGATTTATAAAAAGTCTTTTCAAGATTGAACTGATTAGCCTGTAAAGAAATTGATTCACCAATTCCAATAATCTGCTTAATGTTAAATTTATTTAAAAGCGAGGCTACTTCTTTATACAAATCCTTATCATTTTTCCCACTTTGCAAAATGTCAGATAAGATCAATGTTTTTGTCTGATGTTGATTTTGCTGATCAAGATAGTTTAAGGCTATTGCCAATGAATTTAAATCTGAATTATAACTATCGTTAATAATTGTACAATTGTTTATACCTTGTTTTAATTCCATTCGCATTGCAACAGGAGGTAATGTTTCGAATTTATTTTTAAAATCAACAGGATTAAAATTCAAGGCACACAATAAAGCCAAAACATGAATAGCATCTTCAACAGAAGCTTCATCAGAAAAAGGAATAGTTATATGATCTGTTTGATCATTAAATTGAAAATTAATTTGAGTATAACTGTTTTCTATTTGCTTTGTTTTGACTGTTAAGTTCGCATCATATTTTTCCGACCAGGTAAATTTTTTCTTTTTTAATAAAACCCTATCATTCTGAATAATTTTATCAATTAACTCATGGTCCTTTGAATAAACTATAATTTCAGCATTTGAGAATAGTTTTAATTTCTCTATTGCTTTTTGCTTATAATCAGAGAAGTTTTTCTGGTGTGGCTCCCCTATATTTGTTATTAACCCAATATTCGGCTGAATGATTTTTTCAAGTTTTTCCATTTCGCCCGGAAGAGAAATTCCTGCTTCAAAAACTGCTAAATCAAAAACCTTATCCATTAACCAAACCGATAATGGCACTCCTACCTGCGAATTATAACTTTTAGGATTTCGAACTATTTGTTTTTTACCCTGAAGAATATGATAAATCCATTCCTTAACAATTGTTTTTCCATTGCTTCCTGTTACTCCAACTACAGGATACTTAAAATTTTTACGATGATAAGAAACCAGTATTTGTAGTGCCTCTAAGGAATTTTTTACTATTAGAAAATTAGCTTTAGGAAAACCGGAATGATTTTCAGGTAAAAACTCAACTACGAAATTTCGAATTCCCTGAATATAAAGATCGCCAATAAAATCATGGCCATCATGCCTATCACCTCGAATTGCAAAAAATAATGTATTTGACGATGAAATTATATTTCGGCTATCAATTAGCAAATATTCAATATCACAATCTTCTTTACCAACTAATTGTGCATTAATAATATCTGATATTTTCGAAACTGTGTAAATCATGAATTATTTTTGTTCATAACTTTATTATAACAAACCCTGCAAAGCGGCTCGTATTCATTTGTTTCACCTAAGAGAACTAATTTATCACTTTTTGCAATACGATGCGAGTACTGAGCCAAATTTCCACAGTGCATACATATTGCATTCACTTTAGTTACATATTCGGCTTCGGCCATTAAGGCAGGAATCGGCCCAAAAGGTTTACCTAAATAGTCCATATCCAAACCGGCAACTATAACACGAATCCCACTATTTGCCAACTGGTTACATACATCAACCAAATTATTATCAAAAAACTGTGCTTCATCAATACCTACAACATCAACATTACCGGTTAGTAAAAGAATATTTCCTGATGATTCAACCGGAGTGGAACGAATTGTATTTTCATTATGAGAAACTACTTCTTCTTCAGAATACCTGTTATCAATCAGGGGTTTGAAAATTTCAACTTTTAATTTCGCGTATTCGGCTCTTCTTAATCTCCTGATTAATTCTTCTGTTTTACCGGAAAACATCGACCCGCAAATAACTTCAATCCAGCCCCTGTTTTTGCTTTTTTTATTTGTACCTTCATTAAACATCTTATACTAAATTCTAAACTATTATCGTTATTTTTGCATAATGTAATAACCTCAACGCTATGAACAAAAACGAATTGGTTAAAACCATTTTAAAAAATATTCAAGATATCAATTCTATTGCCGGTAAATTTGAAGCCTCAAAAGAGATACACCAAATAGATATTGATCTTGCTCTTTCAAAAGTAAGAAATCTTTATGATTTATTATTAAACATTAATTCAGGGGCTATATATATCCCTCAAGATCAAGGGAAAGAGTTATTAACAAAACCTGAACAGGTTGAGCCTAAAATTGAAAAAACCAAGCAAGAAGAAATTGATAGACCTAGAACAGAAGTACCTAAAATTGAAGAAACAGTTCCTGAACCTGAATTTATTATTGAAAAACCTTCAGACCAAACAGCTATTAACATCGAAAAACCTAAAGATGAAACTATTGAATC
>JAUVUS010000191.1 GCA_030600865.1 Bacteroidales bacterium
AATATCTTTATCACCCATTCCTTGTCCAAACGCTCCAACAGCTCCTAAAATATTAGCATGAGAATCAGTTGTTACCGATGTAGCCCCGGAATATACCAAACCGTCATGAATTAGGATGTGTGTTCCTATACCATTTTCTAAATCGTAAACTTTGATTCCGCGTTCGCGAGCAAAATTTCTGCAAATTTGTTGATTAACAGCATATTTCTGATCCGAACCGGTTGGGTTACAATCGAAAGTAAAAAATGTTTTTGAAGTATCATCAATATTTAAATTATTATCGATAATATTTTTCACTACATTGGCTCCGCCAAAATCACGTGCTGCTCTTGCATCAATTTTAATATCCACAATATCACCAGGTATAACAGTATCCTGATTCGAGTGATTAGCTATAATTTTTTCAATCAATGTCATTCCCATAATTAAAACGTTTTATTTGATTATTAAAGTAACAAATTTACAATATTTAATATTTTAGTTAATGATTATTATATACTTTTAAATATAAAATTTTATAATATCTTATTTTACAAAATTACTTAAAGATTTGTCAATACATATACCAGAATAAAAATCTTTCCAACAAAAAATATATCCATCAAGCAACTCTTGTTCAGTAAAGTTTTTCGGTTTAAAAACCACATTTGCCGTGTTATATTTTGTCCAGTTATAATGTAATATTCTATCTTCTTTTCTGAATTGATGCCAAACCGGAGTTTGTGGAAATGGAGTAAGAATATAAAACTCCGCCGTTCTAATTTTAGCTTTTCTGATAAAATCAAGAGATATATCAAACACGTGTTTATCCTGATAATCAAATCCTAAACCCACAGAAATATAAACTTCAATTCCTGCCTGTTGGTATCTATCAACAAACTCCAAACCATGATCAAAAAATTGTTGTTGCCCCTTTTGAAATGCTTTAACCGAATAAGGATCGCTACCTGTTACTAAATAAAGATTTATTACACCTGCATCTTTTAATAGTTTTAAAAAATCAGGGTCGTAACTCGTATTTAATGAACCGGAAATAAATATTCGAGGTTTTACAGGTAATTCGGCAATTGCCTTAAAAAGTTTTGTACGATATTCACGGCACTCCCTATGTGGTAAGAATAAAGTATCATCAATTAAATAATAATCACCATTAATTCGAGATGCATTAAATTCATCAATTACTTTATTGATTGATTTAAATCGAAAAGTCTGCCCAAATTCAGCAGGAATAATACAATTTTCGCAATAAAAACTACAGCCACGCATAGTTTGAATTAGCTTTGCTTCCCAATCATAATTATTTCTACCGGTAAAAACTCTCCTTTCCGGGATAGGAACTATGTCAAGATCAAGAATTTTCTTTTTATATATTTTCTTTAATTGTCCTTTCTGAAAATCATTTAATATATCGTCCCAAACCCCTTCTACTTCACCAATACAAATAGCATCGAAATATTGAGAAGCTTCATCGGGCATTAACGAAGGATGCATTCCACCTCCAATAACTATTTTCCCTTTAGACTTAAATCGTTTTGCAATATTGTATGCAAAATTTGCCTGAGGTGTAAAAAAACTAACTGCTACTATATCAGCAGTATCATTATAATCTATTTCTTCAATATTTTCATCATACAATTTTACATTATGTTCATTTTTAGATAAAGCAGTCATAATTGGAATACCTAATGCCGGGGGCATACTAAAATCACCTAAATGCTTTTTGGTTCCTTTAGAGCTTACTAATTCTAATCTTGACTCTAAAAGTTTTTCAAACCGCGGATATACAAATGTGATATTCATGCAATTAACTAATCAAAATAATTAAATATTTTAACTAATAAAACTAGCATTTTCACACCAATTACAAAACTTTAGACCAAAAATAATTTTTAATTTCAACTTCTATTATTCTTAATGTTTTCTAAATTATATTTGCTGCTTATATCAAAAAAACATGAGCCAATCGCTACAATCAAATATTTTAAAACTTTATATAATTAAGATAGCCAAATGGTTTATGCTTTTTATGCCCATTGTAGTATTGTTTTACAAAGATAATGGCTTAGAAATGCGTCACATTTTTATTTTACAGGCCATTTATTCTATCGCAATTGTTGCATTAGAAATTCCATCAGGTTATTTAGCTGATGTTTTAGGCAGAAAAATCACCTTGGTCTTAGGCACAATTTTAGGTTTCTTCGGATTTCTGACTTACAGTTTTTCATATGGTTTTGTAGGCTTCCTAATTGCAGAAGTCATTTTGGGACTTGGACAAAGTTTAATTTCCGGAGCCGATTCCGCTTTGTTATATGACTCATTACTTGAATCGGGCAAAAAAAATAAATACATTAAATATGAAGGAAGAATGGTTTCCATTGGTAATTTTGCTGAAGCAGTTGCCGGAATATCAGGTGGATTATTAGCTACTTTAAGTTTAAGATATCCATATTACGCACAAACACTGGTAGCCTTTATCGGAATACCGGCAGCCTTACTTCTTATCGAACCAATCAGACAAAAAAAACTGGCTAAAATGAAATTTACGGGTATTTTAAAAATTGTAAAATATTCCTTACACGATAATTATGAACTTAAATGGAATATCATTTTTTCTTCAGTAATTGGCGCTGCAACATTAACAATGGCGTGGTTTGTTCAACCTTATTTTGATCTTGTATTACTTCCTATAGGTTTATTTGGTGTGTTATGGACAATCCTTAATCTTACAGTTGGGTTTAGTGCAATGATCGCACACAGAATTGAAATGAACCTAAAACAGACAAAAACTATGATTGGGATAACTCTTTTAATTCCTGCAGGATATATTATTGTGAGTAGAATAAATACTATGTGGGGAATTGGTGTGCTTTTAATTTTTTACATTGTTCGTGGAATTGCAACCCCTGTTTTAAAAGATTATATCAACAAATTGTGCGATTCAGATATCAGAGCAACAGTGCTATCAGTTCGTAATTTTGTTATTCGAATATTCTTTGCCATTATTGGCCCCTTTGTTGGCTGGTATACTGATAATTTTAGTCTGCAGGCTGCCTTACTTTTATCGGGAATCGTATTTTTTGTATTAGCTGTAATTACCTTAATAATGCAGTTGAAAGTATTGAAAGCTAAAAATTAACTTACTAAGTTTTATCAATTATCTCGATTATGATGCTCCAACAAATGTCGAAGTTGTAGCAACTAAAACTGCTGATTGTATTTCTTTTAAAGTTTGACTTACAGCTTCAGAGATTTCAATACTTTTAGTAAGTTCTTTAATTTTTTTATTTGCTGCCCGATGTTCTTTTCTATTTGTAAATAGTACTCTTGTTAATTTACAAGAGTTCATTAAACTTAATAATAATAAACTTTCTAAGTCTGTTTTTTTGCTCTCTAAAACTATTCTTTTCAGTTTTACTTTAATTTCATCAACAAGCTTCGTATTTATTAGTGGATATTTATAAAATGTAAATAAACCCCAAATATAAGTTGACTTATTAATTCTAATAATCTTTTTATTATACAAATCACTCAAAATTAGTTTCTTAAAACCTGACGACTTGTTTCCTATTTTATTAATCCAATACTTTGCTCTTCGAGGTTTCTTTGAATTATCTATTAGTTTAATACAATCATCAACAATAGAAATCTTTGTTAGCATTTTATCAGTAACAATTATTTTTTTATTCTGAATAGAGATCTTATTCATCTCTGAAAGTTCTAACAATATAGCTCCTGCAATACCATAATTTAACGATAAAGTATCGATCAAAAACTTTCCTTTCTTTTTATCCAGCGCCAGCAATATGAATTTTTCAACAAGATTGAGTTGCATAATCATTAACTTTTCATTTATATAAAATTAAGAAATATCATCTACATTAAAAAACAAAAATTTAATTCTGAATATATTCCGCAAACGTTTTAAACGCTACATTTGAATATATTTAGAAATTTATTCTTTTTTTCTTGTGATTTTTGTTCGCAAATCCTTGATTCTTATTGCTATTTATTAGAAATTTATATATTATTTAGTACTTCCAAAGTTTATAAATAAAAAATACTCATATGAAACATCCATGCACTATCGTATACACAAAGGCATGACTATTACATGGATGTTCCATCGGGATTAAAAAAATAAATATTAATTTTTGCTGATGGTTAAATTAGAGAATGTCAGCTAAATATAAAATTATAGACAGATGAAACTAGCTGTAAAGGATGCAATGCGATGTGTTGGCTGTCAAAGCTGTATGTTTGCTTGCTCGAGAAGAAGTGGTAATGCAGGATTATCAAATACGTGTATCGGAGTGAAATCTGCCGGAGGAATCTCAAGAGGTTACACGGTTATAGTATGCCGCTCTTGCGAAAATCCTCCTTGTGCCAGTGTTTGTCCAACAGGAGCGCTAGTTCCACAAAAAGGTGGCGGAGTTCGTTTAATATCATCAAAATGTATTGGATGCGGTTTATGTAAAGATGCATGTATTATAGATGCAGTATTTTGGAACGAAGAGCAAGACAAACCTGTAATATGTGTGCAGTGTGGTTATTGTGTTGAGTATTGCCCTTACGAAGTACTTGAGTTAGTTAAAGATGAGAAAGGAGTTAGCCATGATTGAAAATGATACTTTATCGAGAGTTTTATATATTGATTTAACTAAGAAAAGATATTTTGTTAAAGATCGTAAAGATCTTTTTGAAAAATATTTAGGTGGAACCGGAGTAGCAACTCAACTGTTACTTGAAGAATGTCCTGAAGGGATTGACGCTTTTGCCAAGGAGTCACCAATTATATTTGCAGTTGGACCATTAACAGGAGCTTTTCCTTTAGCATCAAAAACTTGTGCCATGTTTAAATCTCCTAACTCAGGTGATTTAGGCGAAAGTCATGTCGGTGGTCGAAGTGCAATTGCTATTCGTATGGCCGGTTACGGAGCTATTGTCATTAAAGGTAAAAGCGAACTGCCAATTTATCTTTCAATAAGCAATGGCAAGGTTCTGTTTAAAAATGCAACTACTCTTTGGGGAATGAAAGATGGCTCAATAGCTGCTAGAGTTATGCGTCAATCAGAAGGAGGAGAAGGATTAAGAGCTATATTCAGAATCGGACAGGCTGGTGAAAACATGGCAACATTTGCCAATGTTACTACCGAAACTTACCGCCATTTTGGAAGATTGGGTTTAGGAGCTATTTTTGGCAGTAAAATGCTTAAAGGAATTGTGATTTCGGGCAAACAGATGATTGAAGTTACAAATAAGAAGGAATATAGAGCATTATATGATCAAATTTATAAAGCTGCAACCGAATCGCCGTTAATGCAAAAGTATCACGATGTGGGTACAGCTATTAACATTAAATCTTTGAATTCCGCAAAGGCTTTACCTGTAAAAAATCTTCAGATGAGCTCAACAGAAGACATTGGCCCTGTTACCGGTGAAGAAATTGCCAAACATCATTTAGCACGACGTGTTGCTTGCGCACATTGCCCTGTAGCTTGTATACACCTCGCATATTTACGAGAAGCTTATGATGATGATCCCTATTTTTACAAAACAATCCCGGTTTGTTACGATTTCGAATTAATATATTCCTTAGGAACCATGGTTGGCATAACCGAACCAAAAGCCTTACTCAA
>JAUVUS010000374.1 GCA_030600865.1 Bacteroidales bacterium
CCTACCGATGAAGACTGGATGGCTCTTGAGATTAAATTTGGCGTAAAAATAGAAAAAGTAAAAGAACATGGTTTACGTGAAATTAATTTAACTGACTTATCCAATACAGGCTTTTTTATTGAAGAATGCAATTATAATGTAGCACTGTACCCTAATCAAAAGGCACTAGCATTTTGGACCAGTTCCGAAAACAAGATGTTATATACTGGCTACTCTGACAAGTACTTCGCACGTGTAATACGACTTGAAGAAAATAAAATCAGTAAGGAGTTACGCAATAAAACTGAAAAACTGAATGTACGCTGTGTGCAAAGTTCAGTTTATCTTGCAAATATCGAAGCTATTACCGAGAAAGATATTAATCTAACCCCGGTGGAAGGTATTACGAATCATCCGTTTACAGGCGAGAAAATGGAATGGCAATATTTGGGTGATGCTATTTGGTTAAAACGTGATATAACTGGTAGTTATTTATATAAAGAAACTTCGGATCGTTGTCCTGCTGGTTGGCGATTACCTGAAAAGGAAGAATGGGAAAAACTTTTTAAAGAATTTCAACCATCTATTAAGCTCGAAAACAAAAAGGAAGTTCTTAGCGAAAGACTGAGTGGATCAGGAGTTTGGAGCTTTAACCTTAGCAGTAATGATTATTGGATGAACCCACATTACTACACTTATAATACCTACTGGATAAATGAAAAAGATAAAGAAGACAGCAAAAAACTAATTGCTTTTCCGGGTAATAAAAAAGGCTTTGCCGGTTGGGTTAATAAACAAACTAACGAAAAGGCAAAAGTGCGTTGTGTTTTGGATAATGAAGATTATATCAATAAAAGGGATCAGATCAAAGATGGAACTTTTATAGATAAAAGAGATCAGAAAGAATATGGCTATGTTGAGATTGAAAATAAGGTATGGATGTCGGAAAATCTCAGTTTTAATTTAGGAGAAAATAGTTCATGTAGAGATAACATTAAAACCGACTGTGATTTATTTGGACACATATACAAGCTTGAAGTTATAAACTCCGGATGTCCTGATGGATGGCGTATCCCAACTTCAGAAGAATGGAAATATCTATTAATTAACAAGGCAGCAAATAATTTAAAAATACTGTTTCCTTTTGGTGGTACAGGCTTTGATCTTTTACTTGGAGGCGAAATGATTTACGATGAAGAAAATAAATCAGATTTTTATACTGCAAAATACTTATTTAATGATGGTGATAAAGCCGGCTATTATTACATAGACTCAAAAGGTAAAGTTGAATTGAACGAAAAGGCCAAAAAGAAAGATTACTATTATGTGAGGTGTATTAAAAAATAAGATTCCAGAATTTATTAAATAGAATGCATTTGTTATGAAAAAACCCGCCCAGATAATCTGGACGGGTTTTCTTTATAATTAATACCTACAACTGATCATCCGGAATTGCCATATCGGCTGAAAGATGTTTAAAATTTTTCTCATTCTTCCAGGTAGATTCATACATTTCCAGTTTCGCTGTAATAAACTTCGCCAGCTTTTTATTCATCTTTGCAATTTTTTCCTCAGGTGTAATAGTAGGTGGCTTTTTATTTATAAGAGATTTTGCTCTTTCAAATTCTTCAGAATTATTGGCACTTATAGGAGTTAAGCCGACATGAGCTTTCATAACACCCATAATTACATCAACCATTACAATATAGATTTTTCCTGCTTCTACATCAGCGGTTATAAATTCTTTATTTTCAGATGAAGCCCAAAATAATTGTACCCCGGGATCGCATTCATAACGCATATATTGACTGCCTTTAAAAGCACCAATATATTTATCCTGGTGAAAGAATTCGAAAGCCGTAGGCTTACCATAAACAGTGACACGTGCAAAATAAACGACAGCTTTTCCCTCAGCCGGAGGTTGAAATCCTTGTGCAGAAACAGTATATACTCCTGTTAATGCCAATAAAATAGTCATAAAAAAAAGTTTCTTCATTTGATTTAATTATTAAGTGAGTATTTGGGTTTATAATTCTAAAAATACAAGTTACATATTTTTTGCAAGTAATTAATCAGTTAATTTACATATTTTCAATTCATCGAATGCTACTTCCTGAAAATCACAAACACGAACACCAATCATCTTTAAGTTATTTGTTTTGAAATCAATTGTACCAACAATATTATTGTTTAATATATATGTTGCTTTTTCCCCTCAAACTTCAATTCTTATTACATTCTTGGTCTTTCCTTCACTAACTAATGCTACGTTTTCTTTCCATTCAAGGACTGTTTCTATGGAGATTGAATCGGTTCTGTGATAAATTGTTCCCCATCCGCTGGCACAAATACCAAAAGTATAATACTGAGATCTGTCTGTTCCTATTACCAAACCAAAATACTTATTAATCTCACCCTTTATCCAGATACATTTAAGTTCTACACTATAATTACCTGATATATTTTGAGGTAAATTAATATCTGATAATGAACAAAGCTCATCTTTTGAATCAAGATGATAAAAATCGTTTTCAATCCATGAATTAAAATATTCCCATGTTTTACTAACAAACCACTCCTTCGAATTGTCATCAAAAGTTTCAATAAATAAAGGACTATTATAATCAAGAATATTCAATTCATCAGAGGTTTTAGCTCTATATTTTTTTATAAAATCAACTACTTTATCATTATTTGCTTCCATAGCCCTATCTAATGCAGTTTTGTTGTTCTTGTCAAATACATTTAAAAGTGCACCCGATTTAAGTAATAAACTAACTATTGTAGTATCGTTATAATACTGCGATGCCATTTGAAAAGGAGTTCCTGCAAAGCCCATAACATTTATGTAAGCATCTTCGTCTATTAAGTATTTTATAATTTCAATATTATTTCTCGTTACAGCATAATGCAGTGGTGTCATATTATATGAATTTTCTCTGTTGTCAATATCAGCACCATAAGAAATGAGCTGTCGCAATTTTACAAGATCCTGATCTATAATCGCTTGATGAATATATGAACTTCCATTATATTCAAAAGTGTTAAGAAAATTAATTGCTTTCTGTTCTATTTCAGTTTTTTCTTCTTCAGTATAAAAGGACTCCATTGTCTCTAAGAATCTTAATCCTTCTGGGTCATTTTGTGCCGCAGCAATATAAAGCCAATAATATGCTTTTTTATATCCATCAATAATAAATTGTTTTGGATCGCTGGCTTGTAACATATATGATAAACCTAATTGTGATTGTGCTTGTGTAAATCCTTTTTCCGCAGCCTGTTTAAGAAATTGATCCGCTAACTGATAATCAATTGGAACAGATTGTCCGTGTAAAAACATATATCCTAAATAAAAGTTTGCTTCAGGAACTGTATCAGGAGCTTGCCCAAACCAATTGTAAGCTTGTGTGTAATCTTGATTTACTCCATATCCATAATAATGCATTAATCCAATGTAAAAGGCTGCTAATCGGGAGCCATTATTAAATGCATTTTTAAATGTAGACATAGCCATATC
>JAUVUS010000167.1 GCA_030600865.1 Bacteroidales bacterium
AAGCGCTTACATAACTGCAATTTTAGCAGAATATGACGCTGCTACTGCCGAAGAACAATTTGAAATGATCATGACCCAAAAATGGATTCAAAGCTGGGGGGCCAATATAGATTCATATACCGACTACAGAAGAACCAATTATCCTGTAATTTTTGATCCTAACACTGATCCTTCAGATGGTGGGCCTGATGGAAGCGGTGTAGTACCAACACAATGCACTAGAGACTATCCTGTTTCTTTCCCTTGGGCTAATTCAGAATTGGATTTAAATGCCAATGCACCTGCTCAAAAGATAATTACAACCGACAGGGTATTTTGGGATATTAATTAATGTAAATTCTTAAATATTAATATAATGAAAGAAATAATTAAAATAATTTTAGGTTTTGCAATAGCAGTATTTTTATTTAGCTCTTGCAATGAAGAAGCTAACTTACCTGTACCTGACGGAACTGTTAAAGGTACTATGATAACGCTTCATTTGAATGAAAATTCAGATGGTAATATTAATGTGTTTGATTTTGGTGATGTTCAATTGGCACTAGATATTGCAGTTATTGAAGGAGATTATTCAAATGTAGAATTAATGTTTAGTTTAAACAACGATTTTACAAAGCAATATAAATTAGCGGATGTTACAACTTTACCTTCAACAATTAACTTTGATGTTTTGGATATAGTTGCAGCTTGTGACATTATAGCGGATACTACAGAAATTGTGCCAGGCGACATTTATACATTTTACATAAACTTTATAGGTGCTGATGGAACACAATATTATGGATATCATCCTGAAACAGGTAAAATTACACAAAGTCCTGATCAAAGAAGCATTCCAGAACAAAATTTTGATGTAGGCTTTTTAGCTGCATGTCCTTTTATTCCATCGAATTTTGAAGGTTTATATAATGTTGTTGAAACTGCTTCTGATGGGACAGTTGTTAATTATCAATCATATGTATACATTAATCCCGAAAATCCTGAAAATGGATTAATCTGTACTGATATTTGGTGGCCAGGTGATGCAACATACCCATGCGAAGTTACCCTTACTATTGATCTTGCTACTTATGAGGTGTTGGGTGAAGATCAAATTATCTGGGGTGGAGATGCATATGGATTAGGTCGTATTGGTATTAGCGATTTTGAGTCTGGTATAGCAAACACATGTGATTTTAGCTTCTCATTTGGAGGTACTCCTGATTTGCCAGATACAGGTTATTGGTGGGGTGTAACGGTTTTATGGGAATTTACTCCTGCAACTAAGAATGAAAAGACTGTAGTAAAAACAAAAAGTAATGAACTATGTAACTAAATATTAGTGAAAATTATTATAAATAAAAGAGGAGGCTACTCAGCCTCCTCTTTTGTGATTATAATAATTTATAGTGGAATTTATTTTATTGCAATATAATAGTGTAATTATTTATATTTTCCATACATGAGAATTAATTAAGATTTAATCGGTATAAAAATCCATTATTTGAAAAACAAAGCTTGTATCTTTTATTATTTATTGCTTTTTTTATCTTCTGATTTTCCTGTCCTTTAGAAAGTACCCAAAAAATATCAAAAAACCATATTCCAGCAGCGATACCTAAAAAAACTTCTTTATCATTTTTAAATAACCACTGATCTTTTGGTGCAGTCTGAAAAGATTCTGTTGTGTAATGACTAGGTATCCATTTAGCATTAATATATTTTCCATCAACCCAAATGTCCGCTTCATAATATTTAGCAGTTTCTCTTTTACTATTGGCAATGTATGCAAGAGCAAGAAAGCCTAAAGTTCCAGCCGTTCTATAATATGGTTTAATTATCATATTCCTTGAATCTTCTACGAGATAATCGCCTAAACCAGGTACTATTATTGATAAAAAAGCCGAATTTGGGCCATTTTTATAATTATGATCTAATATTAAACGCGGTGTCAACTCCTGGTCTAAAGGGAAACTCTGATTTAACATATTAAATATTAGCATATTTTCATTTTTATTTAAATTGTTTTCGATATTATCTTTTATATTTTGGGGGATATAAATATTTTTATTTTTATCCATTAATATAAAATCAATATTATGCTTATAATTTAATACCCCTTTTAGTTTATAATTAATAATAATATTATCGTTATTTACATTTAGATTAATATTTTCTATTACCGGATTTTGTGAAAATGAGTTTAATGAAATCAAAGATATGATACATAATAGTTCTTTCCCTTTTATTAATATTTTGTACATAATAATTTTATTTTAGTGTTAAATTCCTTTTATTGAGATGATTAAATAGCTTAATAACATCTGAAACATTATTCATATTAAGCTTATTTTTATTTATATATTTTTCAACAAACTTTTTATTGGGAAATAACTTGATAATACTATTTTTTGATAAATGTACTTTTTGAGCAGGACCATTAAACAACTTAACATAGTATGATCGATTTGTATCATATCTTTTTTTACCGTCTCCAACGCTTCCAGCATATTTATTCCCGAAATCATTGACTTTAATATTTCCTGTGTATTTCGTCAATAATATGTAATCATAATTCAAATCATTATGTGCCTTAAAATAACTACCAGAAAGTGTTGCCGGTTTCTTATGTGAATTAATTATTAAAGAATAAATAAAAGTAATGTTAGCAAATTTGATATATTCTATATATAAAGGCTTTGAAATAATAAAAGTGTCTTTTTCATATATCATTTCCATTTGTTGAAGTATAATGTTATACTTGAAAAGTCCTTTATATGGAGAACTATTTTTTGGTTTTAATTCTCCGAACATCCATTCTCTATTATAATAAGGGTTTCCTTGTATAATTTCGGAATTATCTGTATTTGATTTAGTTATCGTGAAAGAAACAATATTTGAACTTACAGCATAACCATCAATGTAAATGTTTTGTTCCTGTCCAAATATATTATTACTAATTATTAATATAATGATGATTATAAAGGGCTTTATTAATTTGTTCATATGTATAGTTATTTTAATTAGCAGCTTGCAATACATTTTAAAGCATGGTTTTTGTAAATGGAACCTATCGGGATTTTTTTATCAGATATTTCGATATACTTATTTGAAAATGATCTTATTTTTTCTATAGATACAATATAGGATTTATGAATTCGTACAAAATTTCTATTGGGTAATACTTCTTCCAGTTTACTTAGAACATATTTTAAAACAATAGTATCTCCATCATTATAGTGAATTTTTATAAATTCTCTCATACTTTCTATATATACAATATTATCTAATCTTATATTATACGTTTTACTTTTGGGCTTCAATTTAAGAAAATTTGAATGATTTAGATAGTTGTTATTTAGAGGCTTATGGTTATTGTGATTATTGGATTTAGATTTATATTTGTTTAATGCTTTTAAAAATCGTTCTATTGATATTGGTTTTAATAAATAATCTATTACATTAAGTTCATAACAATCAATGGCATATTCCGGATGGCCTGATATTATTATTACTTTTGGAGGATTAAACAATGATTTTAAAAGTTCAATACCTGATAAACCGGGCATTTTAATATCAAGAAAAATTAAATCAAGATTATTATTTTCAATTAATCTTAAAGCTTCTACAGCATCATTTGCTTCTCCAACCACAACATATTCATCAAATCTTTCTAAATATGTTTTTACTAACTTTATTGATGAAGGTTCATCATCAACTATTAAGCAATTTACTTTCATGTTCTTTATAATTAAATTTTAAATTAAAGGTTGTATTTTTTAGGTTTAAACTTTTTTATAATCCTTTATTAGATAGTTCGACACACAGGTTGTATACCAGATGAGATAAATTCTTCATTTTTTCAAAATCCAGTTTCTCTGGATCATCTGTTGGCTTATGAAAATCTTCGTGAAATCCTGAGAAAAATGAAATAGAAGGAATCCCATAATATTCTGAAACAGTATAATCTGCTAACGAACCGGGACCATAAATCAATGGCCAGTTAATTGAAAGTTTATTTATCGAATCCAGTTTGTTTTTTAAATTACTCGATAATAAACTGTCATATTCAACATAATGTGCTTTGGTAATTAAGTTTTCTTTTGTTGACCTGCCAATCATATCTAAATTGATATTAGCCATTATATTTTCTATCGATATGCAAGGATTTTCATAAAATGATCGCATACCAAATAAACCTAACTCTTCACCGGTGGTTACCAGAAGTATAACTGATCGCTTTAGTCTTGATCTTTTCAATGCTCTGGCAATTTCAATTAAACCAGCTACTCCTGAAGCATTGTCATCGGCTCCATTAAATATTTCATCATTTTCTACAGGCAAATGATCCAGATGTGCACTAATCAAAATAAATTCTGATTTTAGCTTTTTATCCTTACCTTCTATAAACCCCACAATGTTGTATGATTCTAAAGGATTTGAATAATTATAATTCTTGTTGTATATGATTTCAATATCTTCTAAAATTTGGGGTTTGTAATTATGCGTTATATTATTTTCTATTATTTGAATATTATTTTCCGTAAAGAAGTTCTCTGCTGCTTTTGGTTTCATGAAAATCTGGTTACCAAAATAACTATCTAATTCAAAATTCATTTTCTCAGTTGCATTTTCATTTTTGTATATAAGATCATCTAAATATGGAATATGTAAAAAACTATCCCAGTGGTTTAATATCTTATCATTGACAATAATTACTACAGATTTAACACCTTTATTTTTTAAATTTACTATCCTTTTTTGCAAACTTTTGCCTGTTGAATAATAATCAGTTAAACTATCATTAAGTATAGCCTTGTCATTCTTTAAAGGTGCTCCAAAGTACATTATTACTCCTTTTTCCTTGAGATTAAGATCTTGAAGATCATTCCAGTTGAATAGAGTTTCTTCAATTCCAAATCCAATAAATACGGGATTTTTAATAGCTTCCGGGAATTCACTTCGACAAAAAAAGTTAAATTTAAAATCGATATTTTCTAAAAATATAGTCTCAATATCGTTATTTGAGATTGATATTTTTACCTTATTAGAATCTTTCTTTCGGAATAAAACAGGCTGCAAGTATGTTTTAATATTAGATTGGCTTAGGGTTATTTTTTTAAGACCAATCTCATTAAACTCATTTGCGACATAATTTGCAGCTTTCTTATAATTTTCAGAGATTGTTGCTCTTCCTTCCAAAGAATCTGAAGCCAAGATATAAACATGCTTTGTTAAATTTTCTTGTGAAATAGGGTGAATTATATTTCTTGAAGAAATATTTTGCTCAAAAAAAGAAAAGAGGACGTATGCTATTATTGAAAATAATACTACTAATGTTAAGATGATTTTGTTTTTTTTCATGATATTTAATTCATTATTTTTTTATACTGTAAACTTTAAAGTTCTTATATTTTGCAATTGTCTCTGCCATTTGTCTGAATCCAATTTTCCCATTTGAATTAATTGTGCCCCAACGATTATTCCCCGGATCAGAAAAATCAAGACAAATATTGCCATTTACATATAGCTGAATTTCACCTTGTTTTTTTATTAACTGAATTTTATGAAAGTGATTATCCCCTGGAACAATACCAATTTTTCCATGAGATAAAAAAGCATAAGGATTTGATTTATGTAGCGATGTTGTGGCAAAATTTGTGGTTCGCAGAATTCCCCAATTTGAAAAATAAATAACAAAATAATTATTTAAATCTCTTGAATGATACTGAGAATAATGTCCGTCTCGTTTTGCAAGAGATGAATCGAACATTTCTTTTCCATTTTGTCCTTTTGTTGCAAAAAACAAATGACAAACACCATGATCAGATATTGGAGTAAATTCCCATTCAATAATTATACTATCTGGAAAATTTATTGGACACCAAAAATTAAAATGCCCGGTAAAACCATCCGAAGGATTTGGTATTTCCGATTTCATAATCATTTGATTATCCTGAATTGTTATTTTACCAGGACCTTCAAGAATCCAATTGTTAATATCTGCCTCTCCTGTAAAATCCGAAGAGTATAATAACTTACCCTTTTGCTGTTCAATATCTGAAGAGGAATTGATTTTGCAAAGGAAGGTGTCGTAATTTTTCCCAATTAAATTCAGGGGAACTTTGCTTATTATTTCATTTGAGATAACGTAATTATTAGTGATTTCC
>JAUVUS010000165.1 GCA_030600865.1 Bacteroidales bacterium
CCGGATTATAATCAGAAGCCAAAGCAATTGGCAATCCTGCATCAATCATTTTTCTTAGGAATGATTGACCCTCCTGTTAGAAAAATGATTGATGCAGGATTGCCAATTGCTTTGGCTTCTGATTATAATCCGGGATCATCACCATCCGGTAATATGAAATTTATAATGTCTTTAGGAACTATAAAACTAAGAATGTTACCTGAAGAAGTTATAAATGCCAGTACAATTAATGGAGCTTATGCTATGGGATTACATGAATCCTTAGGGAGTATTGCAAAAGGTAAAATTGCTAATGTGTTTATTACAAAAGAAATTCCAACATACGATTATATGCCTTATGCATATACCAGTAATTTAATTGATCAGGTTATTTTAAACGGAAAGTTAATATCGTAATGTGTTTGCAATAATTTATAAAGAACAGGAGTTAAAAGTCATGAAGTTAAAAAGCATTCGTTATCCATAGAATTTTATTTGCTATATAATATAAGGTATAATCTTAAAATAATATTAACAGTAAGTAATTAAAATCGATATAAAATGAAGCAATTAATAGAATGTGTTCCTAATTTTAGTGAAGGAAACGATATGAATATAATAAAGCAGATTACAAGTGAAATAGAATCTGTTGAAGGAGTAAGTTTATTAGATGTTGATCCCGGCAAGGCAACAAACAGAACTGTAGTAACCATGGTTGGTACTCCGGAAGAAATTTGTGAAGCTGCTTTTTTGGCGATAAAAAAAGCATCCGAATTAATTGATATGCGTAATCATAAAGGAGCGCATCCACGCTTTGGTGCTACGGATGTTTGCCCCTTTGTTCCGGTTGCAGGCATTACAATGGAAGAAACCGTTGAGTATGCCAGGAAATTAGCCAAACGAATTGGTGATGAATTAAATATTCCGATTTATTGTTATGAAAATGCAGCATTGATAGAAGAACGCAGAAATTTAGCTGTATGTCGTGCCGGAGAATATGAAGGATTAAAAGAAAAACTTTCAAAACCTGAATGGAAACCTGATTTTGGACCAGCAGAATTTAACGCTAAGTCAGGTGTTACAGCAGTTGGTGCCAGAGATTTCTTAGTAGCATATAATGTTAACTTAAATACGACATCAACTCGTAGAGCAAATGCAATTGCATTTGATGTTCGTGAGAAGGGTAGAGTTAAAAATTCGGCAAATGGAAAACCTGAGTTAGACGAAAAAGGAAATAAAGTTTGGATTCCCGGTTCTTTAAAATGTGTTAAGGCTATAGGTTGGTTTATTGATGAGTATGGAGTTGCTCAAATTTCAATAAACTTAACAAATATTAGTATTACGCCGGTTCATGTTGCTTATAACGAAGTATTTAATAAAGCATTGGAGCGCGGAATGAGAGTCTCAGGATCAGAATTAGTAGGTTTAATTCCTTTACAAGCTATGATTGATGCCGGAAAATATTTCTTAAGAAAACAGAATCGTTCGCTTGGTATTCCTGAAAAGGAAATAATAAAAATAGCTGTTAAATCTCTTGGACTTGATGACCTTTATGAATTTAAACCTGAAGAAAAAATTATTGAATATAAATTAGCTGCTGATGCCAGGAAAAAGAAACTAGTTGATATGTCTTTGACTGATTTTACAGATGAAACTGCATCAGAGTCCCCTGCACCAGGTGGAGGTTCTGTTGCTGCATACATGGGAGCTATGGGTGTTGCATTGGGAACAATGGTTGCAAACTTATCCTCACATAAACGTGGTTGGGACGATCGTTGGGAAGAGTTTTCAGATTGGGCCGAAAAAGGAATGAAATATCAATCTGAGTTAGTACGATTAGTTGATGAGGACACAGATGCGTTTAATAAAATAATGGACGCATTTGGTTTGCCAAAGAAAACGGAAGATGAGAAAATTGCCAGGAAACAAGCTATTCAGGATGCTACTAAAAATGCAATTATGATCCCATTTAAAGTAATGGAAGTGGCTTATAAGGCGTTAGAAGTAGTTAAAGCAATGGCCGAAATAGGTAATCCAAATTCGGTTTCCGATGCAGGAGTTGGAGCATTAGCTCTTCGATCATGCGTAAAAGGTGCATTTTTGAATGTGAAAATCAATTCTGGTGACCTTGAGGACAAAACATTTATACAGACCGTTAGCGAAAAAGCACAAGGAATTGATAGAAAAACAGAGGAACTTGAAAAAGAAATATTGGAAATAGTGCACAATAAGTTATAAGATTAATTTTATTTATTTGAGAAGGGAAGACTTTACCTTTATCTTCTTTCAAAGCTCGGAATATAAGCTATTTCGGGCTTTTTTATTTGCCTATATTCTTTCAAAAGTGAATAATTTTCATAAAACTTTTTTATCGTTTTTTAATAAAAAACTTGATGAAATGTTGATTTTTGTTGAAAAAAGATCACTTTATTAAGCCCAGTTCTTTTTGTATATTCTATTTTTTTTATACATTAGCGCTGAATAATATTTTATTTTAACTATTTATGAACCTAAAATTTTTATCTATGAAGAAATTAACAATTTTTCTTGCATTATTGTTGTTTGTTGGTTTTACCGTACAAGCACAAATGCAGATCACAGGTAAGGTAACCGGTGCTGAAGACGGGTTATCTATTCCTGGAGTATCGATAGTGGTAAAAGATAATCCAACTATTGGTACTACTACAAACGTTGATGGAGAGTATTCATTAACTGTTCCTAGCGGAACTGAAGCTTTAATGTTTAGCTTTATTGGGATGAAAACTCAAGAAGTATTAATCAACGGCCGTTCTGTAATAGATTTACAGATGGAAGCTGAAGTATTGGAGATGGATGAGGTAGTTGTTACTGCTCTTGGTATTTCCAGAGAAAAGAAAAGTCTGGGTTATGCTGTTCAAGAGATTGGCGGAGAAGAACTTAATAAAGTTAAGTCCGACAATTTTGTAACAGCTTTATCTGGTAAAGTTGCTGGTATTCAGATTAAGAATAACACTAACTTTGGTGGATCAACTAATGTTATCATTAGAGGTTCATCATCTTTAACTCAAAATAACCAGGCTTTATTTGTTGTTGATGGTATTCCTATTAGTAATGCGAATACAAATAATTCTGGTCAAACTACTGGTCGTAGTGGTTTTGACTATGGTAATTCAGCTGCCGATATTAATCCAAATGATATCGAGTCGGTGAGTGTTTTAAAAGGAGCTGCAGCAACAGCACTTTATGGCTCACGAGCTGCTAATGGTGTTATTTTAATTACTACTAAAAAAGGTAAGAGGACTGATAGTAAAACACTAGGTGTTTCCTGGAACTCAAATGTTACCTTGAGTACTATTGATTTAAGTACTTTTCCGGAACATCAGGATCAATATGGTGCAGGTTACGGACCATACTGGTATAGTCATCCAACTTATCCTGGTTTAGATGGTGAAGATGTAAATGGTGACGGAACATTAGATATGGTTGTTCCATTTTACGAAGATGCATCTCGTGGTCAAAAATTTGATCCTAGTTTAATGGTTTATCATTATGATGCATTTGAACCTGCTTCAGAATATTATGGTCAGCCACGACCTTTTGTTGCCGGTGCAAACGGTGCAGAAACTTTTTTCGAAACCGGTGTTAGTTATACAAATAGTATTGACGTAACAGGAGGTTCTGAAAATGGTTCATATAGATTCTCTTATACGAATCTTGATATGACAGGTGTTATGCCTAACAGTTCATTAAAGAAAAATAACTACATCTTTAACGGATCGTATGATATTTTAGAGAATTTAACTATTACTTCTTCTGCTAATTATATTAATACTCAAGGCCAGGGTCGTCCGGGTACAGGTTATAGCCAAAATATTATGTCTATGTTCCGTCAGTGGTACGATGTTGGTGTTGACATGCAACAACAAAAGGATTTATATGATGCTACAGGAGAAAACGTTACTTGGAACCGTAAGTATTATGACAATTCACAGCCTAATTATTGGGATAATCCATATTGGGTACAATATGAAAATTATGAAACTGACAAAAGAGACCGTTTAATTGCTTATGTTCAGGCTGATTGGGAATTAACTGATGCTTTAAGTTTTATGGGACGAGCTGCCATTGATACTTATAATGAGCTTCAGGAAGAAAGAAAAGCAGTTGGGTCTGTATCTGGTGAGCTTGGTGTTGGAAGACCAGGTGTAACATCCGGTTATTCAAGGTATGCAAGAACATTTACAGAAACAAATATTGATTTAATGTTTAAATACAATAAGCATTTAAGTGAAGATTTTAATGTAAATGCTCTAGTGGGAACAAATATTCGCAGAAGTACTGAAGATATCGTTTTTGCTTCAACCAATGGTGGATTAGCAGTTCCTGGTTTATATGCTTTAAGTAATAGTGCTGACCCAATGTTACCACCTGAAGAAGCTTTAAATGAAATTGGTGTTAACGGTTATTTTGGTAGTTTATCTTTAGGTTACAAAAACATGCTTTATTTAGATGGAACTGCCCGTATGGATATTGCATCTACCTTACCACAAGATAACTGGAGTTATTTTTATCCATCAATAAGTGGTAGTTTTGTATTTTCTGAAGTAGTTGATGCCAGCTGGTTATCGCATGGTAAATTAAGACTTAACTATGCAGAGGTTGGTAATAGTGCTCCTGCAAGAAGAACAAAAGATACTTATATAGGAAATGCCCCATTTAGTGGTAATTCGCTTGTAACTGTTCCTGATGTAAGAAACAATCCTGATTTACTTCCAGAAAGACAAAAAGCTTTAGAAGGAGGTTTAGAATTTAGTTTCTTCGAAAACAGACTTGGTGTTGATTTGGCATTATATAAAAATAATACAGTTGACCAATTAATGCCTGTTACTGTTTCGTTTGCAACAGGATATAACCAAAAGTGGGTAAATGCAGGTGAGATTGAAAACAGAGGTATTGAGCTAGCATTATATGGAACTCCATATCAAACAAAAGATTTCAGATGGGATATTTCTGTTAACTATTCAAAAAATATTAACGAGGTTATTTCACTTTATACCGATGAGGCTGGAAATGAAGTTACAAACCTTCAATTAGCTGGTTTACAAGGTGGTGTAACTATTAATGCAAGAGTAGGCGAACCTTATGGAACAATTCATGGTACCGATTATACTTATCATGATAATGGAGGAAAGATTGTAAGTGCTGGAGGTTATTATGTTAAATCTGCTACCAATGATATTGTTATTGGTAATGTGAATCCAGACTGGTTGGCAGGTATGAACAATGCTTTCTCTTATAAAGATTTCACATTTAGTTTCTTAATTGACATGCAACAAGGTGGTGATATCTTCTCATTAGACTTATGGTATGGTATGGGTACTGGTATGTATGCAGAAACTGCTGAGTTAAACGATTTAGGTAATCCTGAAAGAGATGATGTAATTGATAACGGTGATGGAACGTATGGAGCAGCTAGTGGTGGTCTTATTTATGATGGTGTATACGCTGATGGAACTCCTAATACTACAAGAATTGAGAGTGACATCTATGCTGACGGTTGGGTAACCAGTCCAAAAGCACGTTTTATTTATGATGCATCTTATATTAAATTAAGAGAAGTTGTGCTTACTTATAACTTACCAGATAAGTTAATGAGTAAAACTCCTATTAAAGGTGCTTCATTAAGTTTTGTAGGTTCTAACCTTTGGATTATGAGTAAGAATCTTCCTCATGCCGATCCTGAAGCGAGTCAGGGTTCTGGAAATATCCAGGGATGGCAATCTGGTGTAATGCCTGCAACACGTAATTATGGATTTAGCCTAAATATTCAATTATAAAAAATAAAAAATTATGAAAAAAATATATTATTTATTATTTATAGTATTGCTGGGATTCGCATCATCATGTACTGATGATTTCGAAGACATGAATACTGATAAAAAAAATCCGGCAGTAGTGGCAGGGAATGGCTTGTTTACTAATGCGCAGAAAGCACTAGCTGACCAAATAAGTACACCAAATGTAAACTGGGGTGTTTTTAACCTCTGGGCTCAGTACTGGACAGAGACTACCTATACTGATGAAGCTAACTATGATCTTGTAAACAGAAATATTCCTGAACAAGTTTTTAGGGCTTTTTACAGAAGAATACTGAAAGATTTAGATGAAGCTGCTGCATTAATCACAGAAGAAGAAGTAGCAA